>JAEYRZ010000007.1 GCA_023435265.1 Pseudomonadota bacterium | reverse complement strand
CGCCCGGTCTTTCCGTGAGCTTGAACCATGACCCCCATGCAAACCGATCAGATCGAGCTGCGCCTGCCGGAAAGCTGCCTCAGATTCTTTACGCCCCTGCTGGGAGAAGGCGTAGGGATCCATACCGATTTCGGCATTCCGCTGGAAGAACTGCTCTGCGGCCGGCTGGGCATCCCGCACGATTATCTGGAGACGCGCATCCAGACGATCTTCGTCAACGGCCGCGCCGTCGACCGCATGGAACAGATCCTCATCGGCCGGGACGCGGTGATCGCCCTTTCGGCGGCCATGCCGGGGCTGATGGGCGCCACGCTGCGCCGGGGCGGCTTCTTCTCGGCCATGCGCCGCGAGATCTCGCAGACCGACGCACCGGCGGAAGGGTCCAGCGGCCGGGGGATGGTCACCTTGAAGCTCTTCAATATGGTCGCGCGCGAAATGGGCGGCCGCATTCTCGAGCACGGCGTATCGCTCGCCGCGCCGCGGTTTGCCGACTTCTGGCGCGAAGCGGGAGAAGATCTGCTTGCTTCGGCTTCGGAAATCCGGCTGAACGGCACGCTTCTCGACGCCGATCAGGCACGCCGATGGTCACCGAAATCGGATTTCGTCCGGCTGCAGGTCACATTCGAAGGCGCCGCCTGAAGGAAGGCTGACCACAGAGGACACAGAGAGCACAGAGGAAGTCAAGTCTTCTCTGTGTCCTCTGTGCTCTCTGTGGTTAAAAAAACGAAGGCCGGAGGCGAAAAAAATACCTCCGTGCCTTTTTACTTCTCACTTCAATTCCCTATCCCCACTCTTCGGGCGGCTGCATCTCTTCGGGCGGGACCTCTTTCACGTGCTGGGCAAAGCTCCAGTGATGGCCTTCCAGGTCGGCGGCGGAGTACATGCGGTCACCCCAGAACATGTCTTCCAATTCCATCTGGATTTTAGCGCCGGCTTCCTTTGCCCGGCGGTAATGGGCATCCACGTCGTCCACGTAGATATAAAGCCCCTGGCTGACGATCCCGTCCAGGTCCAGCGGGCTCTTGTTTCCGTACTGCGGGGCTGCCGGACCGAGCATGACGACCCCGTCCTGATAGGTCATTTCGGCGTGCATGATGCTTCCTTTTTTATCCGGCATACTGAAGCGCACCTCGAGTCCGAAGGCCTTTTCCAGCCACTTGATGGCGGCACCCGGATCGCGATAGTGCAGATACGGTGAAATACGCGGCATATTTTCGGGAGGGTTTGCGACCATAAGCGATCTCCTCTGCGATGACGTTCGGCAACGGCGGCACTGGACCGCCGTGCATTCCGGTTTTTAGTCTAAGAACGCAGCAGAAGAGGGCAAGCGGCCCGGCCTCAAAAAAAAGGCCACGCCGAAGCGTGGCCCATGGAAGATTGAAGTTTTTTTATTCGACCAGTTCGAACAGCGCCGCAGCGCCCATGCCGCCGCCGATGCACATCGATTCGACGCCGTAGCGCGCGCCGCGGGCGCGCATGTTGGCCAAAAGGGTGGCGCACAGCTTGGCGCCCGTGCAGCCCAGGGGGTGGCCCAGGGCGATGGCGCCGCCGTTGACGTTGATGCGGTCCATGTATCGATCGAGGCCCAGTTCGCGGATGCTGCAAAGCGCCTGGGAGGCGAAGGCTTCGTTGATTTCCCAGAGCCCGATGTCGGCGATCGAAAGTCCGGCTTTATCGAGCAGCTTGGGAATGGCATACCGCGGCCCCACGCCCATTTCGTCGGCCTTGCAGCCTGTTGTGGTGTAGAGCTTGAATTTGGCGAGCGGCCGTATGCCCATCTTCTGGGCTTTTTCGGCGCTCATCAGAACCGTGGCCGCCGCACCGTCGGTGGTCTGCGAGGAGTTGCCGGCGGTCACCGAGCCGTTGGCCGCAAAGGCCGGACGCAGACCGGCCAGGGCTTCGAGCGTCGTTTCCGCACGCACGCCGTCATCGAAATCCTGGATGAAGGTTTCCTTCTTAAACGTACCGTCGGCCTGGGGCACATAGCGCGCGGCAGGCGTGGGCACGATTTCGGTGAAGCGCTTTTCCTGCTGCGCTTGGGCGGCCTTCTGCTGGG
Source organism: Pseudomonadota bacterium (assembly GCA_023435265.1). Taxonomy (GTDB): domain Bacteria; phylum Desulfobacterota; class Desulfobacteria; order Desulfobacterales; family Desulfosarcinaceae; genus UBA2230. The sequence goes on along the minus strand of JAEYRZ010000007.1, from coordinate 22,093 downwards.
AGGCCAGGGCGAACTGGTCCTGGTCCTGCCGGCTGACCTTGTAGCGCTGGGCCACGTTTTCGGCCGTGATGCCCATCGACACGTATAGCTCGGCGTGTTCGCGGGTGTATTCCGGGTGCGGGCGCGGCATGTGGCCGCCCATGGGGATGTAGGTCATCGACTCCACGCCGGCGCCGATTGTCACATCGGCCCAGCCGGCCATGATGCGCAGGGCGCTGATGGCGATCGCCTCCAGTCCCGAAGAGCAGAAGCGGTTGATGGTGGCGCCGGAGACCTGCTCCGGAAAACCGGCGATCTGCCCGGCGATGCGCCCGATGTTGAGGCCCTGCTCGGCCTCGGGAAAAGCGCAGCCGACCATGATGTCTTCCACGTCGCCCTTGGACAGGTTCGGCACCTTGGAGACGGCCGCGTCCAGGATGAAGGCCAGAAGGTCCTGCGGCAGGGTATCCTTCAGGGCGCCCTTATTGCGTTTGCATCCCGGTGTACGCACCGAGCTGACGATATAGACTTCTCTCATGAGTTCCCTCCGATTCAAAGCGAAACCGCTGCATCAATTGCGCAGGGGCTTGCCGGTCTTGAGCATGTGATCGATGCGCGCCAGGGTCTTCTCCTGCTGCAGAAGTTCCAGGAAGACCTGGCGCTCGCGAGCCAGGATGCCCTCTTCATCCATCAGCGCGCCCGTGCGCGCCTCGCCGCCGCTGATGACCCAGGCCACGCGGCCGGCCAGGAAGGCATCGTAGGCACTGATGAATTTGGCCGAACGCATATTGAAGAGTTCCGCCTGGATCATGCCCTGGCCGGCCTGGCCGATCACCGGTATGGGGCGTTTGACCGGCGGCGCATAGCCGTCCGCGGCCATGCGCAGGACCTCCTGCTTTGCTTCGCCGATGAGGTAGTCGCGGTTGAAGACGATGCGGTCGCGGCCGTCCAGGAACCCGGCGGCCCGCGCGTCGGCGGCGGAGTTGGAGACTTTGGCCATGGCGATGGTCATGAACGTGGGAACGAAGAATTTTCCCCAGTCCATCTCGGTGACGCCTTCGGGAAGGGTATGGATCATTTTCTTCCAGAGATTGGTGCAGCCGCCTCCGGCCGGCACAAGGCCGACGCCGATCTCCACCAGGCCCATGTACAATTCTGCGTGCGCCACGATGCGGTCGGCGCCCAGACACACTTCGCACCCGCCGCCGAGGGCCAGCCCGAACGGCGCCGCAACCACCGGGAAAGAGGCGTAGCGCGCCCGCTGGATCGTCTGCTGCATGCCTTTGACCAGATCTTCGATGGCGTCGAAACGCTTCTGTTCGACCAGCTGACGTATGCCGTAAAGGTCCGCGCCTGCTGAAAAGGCGCCCGGCATGCCGCCGGCCTGGTTGCCGATCACCAGGCCGACGCCGTTGGCGTCGACGTAGTCGAGCGCCTGGTTGTAGCCCTCCAGGATCTCGCCGTTGAGCGCGTTCATCTTGGTGTGGAACTCATAGCAGTATACGCCGTTCCCCAGGTCGACCAGCGCGGCCGATGCGTTTTCGAACACCTTCTTCCCGGCGGCCTTGAGCGCGGCCAGCGAGATCACGGTGGCGTTGCGTTCGATCGGGCGGTAGGCGCGCGCTTTGAAGTCGTAGAAGAAGCGCTGCCCCTTTTCCGTTTTGTAGAACGCCGTGTGGCCGTCGGCCAGCATTTGGGCAACCGCCGGGGGCACGGCGCGGCCTTCCTGCTGCATGCGCTTCAGGGTGCGTTCGAATCCCAGGGCGTCCCAGGTCTCGAAGGGGCCCATCTCGAAATTGAAGCCCCATTTCATGGCATTGTCGATTTCGACGATCGTATCGGCGATTTCACCGACGCGGTTGGCGGCGTAGATCAGGTTGTCGGTGACGGCCTGCCAGGCGAACTTCGCGCCCTTGTCTTCGCCGAAAACCAGGGCCTGCATCTTCTCCGGCAGGGTGCGTGCCTTCCTGGCCGCAGCCAGGCTGGGCAGATCGGGCTGGCCGTATTCATGGTACTCCAAGGTCTGGGGGTCGATGACCTTGCGGATCTTCTGCCACTCGGGGGTCAGGTCGGTTTTGTAGAAGCCGGCCTGCTTCTTCTTGCCCAGAAGGCCTTTTTCGACCATCGTCAGAAAATAACCGGGAAGCTTGAAGTGCTCCCGGAATTCGTCTTCGGTGACCAGCTCGTAGGTGTTGCGCGCCACGTGCGCCAGCACGTCGAGCCCGACCAGATCGGCCGTCTTGAACATGGCGGTCTTGGGTCTGCCCAGGACCGGACCGAACAGCGCGTCCACCTCGGCGATGCTCATCCCCTCCTGTTCCATCAGCTGCATGGTGCGCACCATGCCGTGCACGCCGATGCGGTTGCCCACGAAGTTGGGCGTGTCCTTGGCGCGGACGATGCCCTTGCCCAGAACGCGTTCGCCGAAGTCGGACATGAAATCGAGAATCTCGGGCAGGGTCTCTTCGCCCGGAATGATCTCCAGGAGCTTCATGTAGCGCACGGGGTTGAAGAAATGGGTGCCCAGGAAATGCCGTCGGAATTCGGCGCCGAGTCCGCTGCCGATATCTTTGAGGGGGATGCCGGAGGTGTTGGTGGAGACGATGGCATCGGCCTTGCGCAAAGGTTCGATGCGCTTGAAGAGCGCCTGCTTGACCTTGAGATTTTCGACCACCACTTCCACGATCCAGTCGCAGTGGGCGAGTTTCTCGATGTCGTCCTCGAGGTTGCCGATTGCGATGCGCTCGATGTCCCGCGGGTGCATCAGCAGCGGCGGGTTCGCATTGCGCACCGCCTTCAAGCCGGCCTGCACGATGCGGTTGCGCGCCGCGGGCTTGTTCCGTTCCTCGGCCGAAAGATTGTTGGGCACGATGTCCAGCAACAGCGTCTTGATCCCGGCCGAGGCCAGAAGCGCCGCGATCCCGCCGCCCATGACCCCCGAGCCGATCACTGCTGCTTGTCTGATTTTTCTCATAGTCCCCCCTTGCGGATTGTCCTGCCATTGACATGAATGAATACTCATTCACCCCTACCAAAACGCCGGCCGCGCTGTCAAGCGTTTATCCTGCGAATCCTGGATTGCTTAATATGTTATCGTTATTTTTATTTATAATAACTTTTGAGCCTCTTATGAACCCCGCTTTCTACAAGCTGCGGGAGCATCATTATGAAAATGAATTTTTATTCATATCGCCACGCGCTGCTTTGGCAATTGCCCGCCAATTTTCGGGGTCGGTATCGGTATCGGAATCGGTATCGAACAGCCCGCCGGTAGTGCCAGGTTAAGAGGGCTTGCATTTTGGTGTCGCGTTGCGATACCGATAGCGACCCCGAATCCGACCCCGACCGATCCCAGTGTAAAGGTATATACACAGACCCCGACGGGCCCTGCGCCGGCCCCCCGCGCCGCTTTACATTGCCGGGGCTTTATGCCATCATTCCGGTCGCCGATTTGAAAGGAACATCCCATGACCACCGAAAACGACATCGTCCTGATCCACTTTGAAGAAGCGCCGCTCAGCTACGCCCGCATCGAGTCGATCGACCCGGATGTCAAGCGCGGCTGGTACCACGTGAAGCTGCTTTTGCTTCAAGTTCCCCTTCAGGTGGTCACCTGGATCCTGCGCGATGTCTATATCGATGGCGAGACGTTCACCATGAACGGGAAGAAGATGCGCCTGGAACGGATCGTCTGCCCTGAAGAAGATGACGACGAGGATGATCTCCCGGAAGAATCACCGGCGGCGCCCGCCCCGGCCAAGGGCAAGGTCATCTCGCTCGCGGAATTGAAGAAAAAGGATTAGTTTGGCTCGCATCGTTCTTTCGGCATCCCGTCGCACCGACATCCCCGCCTTTTACATGCCGTGGTTCATGAGCGGCGTCCGCCAGGGCTTCTTCGAGGTCGACAATCCCTACAGCCGGCGGACCACCCGCGTGCCCGCCGGACCGGAGCAGGTGCATTCGATCGTCTTCAACTCCAAGGATTTCGGCGCGTTCCTCAAAAATGGGTACGGGGAAAAACTGGCGCAACAGGGGTACGGCCTTTTTTTCAACTTCACGATCAATTCGCCGCACCCGGTGCTGGAACCGCGCGTTCCCGCCCTTGGCGCGCGGCTGGCCCAACTGGCCGAACTGTGCCGCCGCTACGGACCGGCCTGCGTCCAGTGGCGCTTCGATCCGATTTGCCACTTCCGGTCGCCGGACGGGCAGGTTGAGACCAATCTGGCCTGCTTCGACCAGATCGCCGCAGCCGCCGCAGAGGCGGGGCTTACGAGCTGTGTCTCCAGTTTCGCCGATCTGTACGGCAAGGTCCGCAGGCGGCTCAAGACCGCTTCCGGCCTGGAACTGTTCGATCCGCCCCTGCCGCAAAAAATCGAGTGCACGCTCGAGCTGCAGCGCCGGCTGGCGGACCGGGGCCTCGGGCTGCGCCTGTGCTGCGAGAAGGAAGTGCTGGCCGCCCTGCCCTTGTTCAGTCCGGTCGCAGAAGCCCACTGCATCCCTTCCGAACGTCTGGCAGCGCTGTACGGGCCCGACATCTCCCGGCGGCGCGACCCGGGCCAGCGTGCGGCGGCCGGATGCGGCTGCGGCATTTCGCGCGACATCGGCAGCTACGACCGCCACCCCTGCCGGCACGACTGTCTGTACTGCTATGCCAATCCCTCCTGCGACGGCCGTTTGCGGGCCGAAAGCGGCTCCGCGGAAATGGTGCACGATGCGCATCGGATCCATTGAAATCGCCGGCCCCACGGTGTTCGCGCCCCTGGCGGGCATATCGGACCTGCCCATGCGCCTCCTGGCCAAGTCCGCAGGATGCGCACTGGTCTACTCGGAAATGGTCAGCGCCAACGCATTGGTGCGCGATCAGGCCAAGACGCTCGAACTTTTGCGCAGCAGTCCGGTGGAACGGCCGCTGAGCGTCCAGATTTTCGGCAGCGATCCGGCGGTCATGTCCGCGGCCGCGCAGCGGGTGGCCGAACTCGGGGCCGACATCGTGGATCTCAACTTCGGCTGTTCGGTGCGCAAGATCCTCAAAAGCGGTGCGGGCGCCGCCCTGATGCAGGATCCGGAAAAGGCCGCGGCCTTGCTGAGCGCCGTACGCGCCGCTGTCAGCGTTCCGTTGACCATCAAGCTGCGCTCCGGTTGGGACCCGTCGGGAGAACAAGCGCTGCTGCTGGCGCGGATCGCCGAGGATTGCGGCGTGGATGCCATCGCCCTTCATCCGCGCACGGCGCGCCAGGGGTTTTCGGGAAAAGCGGATTGGCGCCTGATCGCCCGCCTGAAGTCGCAGGCGTCGATTCCGATCATCGGGAACGGGGATGTGGCTTCGGCTGAAGACGCACTGGCCATGCTGGCGGAGACCGGCTGCGACGCCGTGATGGTGGGCCGCGCCGCGATCGGCAACCCGTTCATTTTCGCGCGGATCAACGACCGCCTAGCCGGCCGGCCGGAGCGCGATGTCACTGCCGCGGAGCGCTTCGCCGCCATGCGCCGGTATGCCGCGGCCTCGATCGAGGCCCTTGGCGAGTTCCGGGCCTGCCGCATCCTGCGCAGCCGCCTGGCATGGTTTGCCAGGGGCCTGCCGCATGCCGGCCGGTTCCGCCAGGCCATCCGCCAACTGGCCAGCCGTAATGAGGCGGAACGGCTGATCGCCGATTTTGCAGAAGAATTGCCCGCACGGCCGACATCGTAGAAGACAGCCGTGCGGGATGGAGGGAAGCCGTGCGGGCGCTTATACGATCCCGCCTTCGACGAGCGGTCGGTTTTCGAGGATTCTGGCAGGCCCGAAGATCGAAAGGTCGAGCGCATGCTCGGCGCCCAGCACCGATTCGGAAAGGTACCTGCCAATGGCGGGCCCCTGCTGGAGGCCATGGCCCGAAAAGCCCGTGGCCAGATACAACCCTTTGATTTCAGGCCACTCGCCGATGATGGCATTGCCGTCCAGTGTGCTCACATCGTAAAGGCCGGCCCACCCGCGTACCACCCGCAGCCTGTCCCAGGCAGGTACGAACTCGGCCAGTTCGGGCCATAGAAGATCTACGAAGCGCTGTTCGTCCCAGCTGAAGTCAAACACGACGGGGTCTTCCTGCAACGATTTGCCGAGCAGGACCACGCCTCCGGTTTCAGTCCGGAAGTAGAGCCCGCTGGGAAGCACCGTCAAAGGGAGCGCCCTTTCCGCCTTGACCGCTGTGTCGAGCGTGTAAATCTGGCGCTTGACCGGAATCACCGGCAGCTTGAGCCCTGCCGTTTCGGCGAGCTGCGCGGCCCACGCGCCGCCGCAATTGATCACCGTCCCGGCCTGCAGCTCTTCTCCCGAGGCAGTCCTTATCCCGCTCACCTTTCCCGCGGCGCAAAGGATCTCGAGGGCCTCGCCGGCAATGTAGGCTGCCCCCTGGTGTCTCGCTTTGGCTTTGTACCCCATCAGCATGCTGTACGCATCGAAGTGCCCGTCGTCAGGGCCGAACGTGGCGCCGGTAAACCGCGAGACATCGTAGAGCGGGTACTGCTCCTTGATCTGCTCGGGGGACCACCACTCGATATTACAGCCCAGACTGCGCTGCAGTTCGAACGATCGTTTCGCTTCGGCCAGATTTTCTTCGGTGACCAGGAAAAGATTGCCCTCCCGGCGGAAGTTCACCTTCGGCCCCGGCTCCTCGACGGCCATCTCATCCTGGAACCTGTCCAGCACCTGGAGTGCGAACTGCGAGATCTGGATGTTTTCTTTCAAGCTGAACTGGATTCGGACGTTGCTCATCGACAGCGTGGTGGAGGCCCGGGCATATGTCGGGTCTCTTTCGACGACAGCCACTTTGAGCGCCGGATGCATTCTGGTTAGATAATAAGCGGTGGAACTCCCCATGATCCCACCGCCGACGATGATGACATCATACACTGTAGTCACGCTCATTGTTGATCCGATTTCTGCTGCAGATTCTTTGAAAAGAGGATTCCCGGACCAGGATGTCAGGCGTTTGCCAGGGAATCCCCATCACCTTCACGAACATGAATTCGGTGAATGCTATAAATTCTCTTTGGCGAACTGCTGCCCGGTCATGGTGACCAGCGACGGTTGCTTCACTTCACCAGCGGTGTCGAATTCGTATACCGGGGTCCCGATGCCGCCCACCTTGACCTTCTTCAGGTTTTTGACAAAGGCCGCACGATCCACGCCGCCCGACTCGATAACCGCTTTCGAAACCATGACGGCATCGTATCCGTAAATCGCCGCCATGGGCGGCAAACCTTCGTATTTTTTATTCCATAGATCAACAAATTTTTTGGCTTCCGGCCGCGTCACATCGAGAGTCGGCGAGAGCACCAGGTAAAATTCACCGACATCACCGGCCAATTCGAAAAATTTCGCCTCGGTCAGCGAATTGGGGCCGTAAACGGGTATTGCCCATCCCATCTGGCGGCACTGTTTCACCAGCAAACCGCCTTCGTTGTATGTCAGGAACGTGAGCAGCATGTCCGGGTTTTTTGCTTTGGCTTGCAGCAAAACGGATTTGAAGTCGATGTCCTGCCCCGGGACGATCACGCTTTCCGAAACCACTTGGACACCCAGTTCTTTGGCCTTCTCTTTAAAAGATTTCAACAGCTGCTGCCCGTAGTCCTGGTTCTCGCTGATGATGGCGACGGATTTCTTGTTGAACTGCTCCTTGACTTTTTCAGCCATATGCAGCGCGACGCTTCTGGTCGTGTAGGTCAACCGCGCAATGTTGCCGAACCCCTGTTCGGTGATGGTTACCGCTTGCGCATAGGTGATGATGTTGGGGACACCGCTTCTCGAGAATACCGGCGTTGCCGCCAACGCGCAGGAACTCATCGTGGGGCCGAGCACGGCAAGATAATTCCCGTTGGACAACTTCTTCGCGATATTTGCGGCTTCCTTGGGGTCCCCCCGGTCATCCTCGAACGTCAAAGCGAGTTTGTATCCGCTGAGCGGTCCATCCGCTATTCCGCCCTCGCTGTTGATCTGCTCTATCGCAACCTCCATTCCTCGTTTATTGCCGGTGCCGTAGTCGCCGTATTTTCCAGTGACCGAATCGAAGCCCGAAAGACGGATCGTTTTTTTTGATTTTTCCACGCCATCACCCGCCCAGGCGGGTCCCGTCAGGGCACACAAAAAAAACATGACTGCGAATGCGACAACAAGTTTTTTGCACATGGCCTGCCTCCTCTGAAAATTGGATTGAATGGAAGAACTTTGGAACGTCCTTTTACCCGGCAAACCTCCTTCCCGTTCATTCGACCTGCAAACCGGTTCTATCTTCCCGCCTCCGCTTCCGCGCGCGGAACCGAATGACTTACTTCTCCGAGATAGGTTTTCCTGATCTCATCCGATACCAGCAGCTTCTCCGAAGGCCCACTTTGAACAATTCGGCCCAGTTCCATAACGTAGGCGCGCTGGGTGATTTTAAGCGCTTTCTTCACATTTTGCTCGACCAGGAGAATCGATATGTTTTCAAAAAGAAGTTTCTTGATAGTTTTGAAAATTTCATTCACCAGAAAGGGTGCGAGTCCCATGGAGGGTTCGTCCAAAAGCAGCAGTTTCGGACGCGCCATCAGACCTCTGGCGATTGCCAGCATCTGTTGTTCGCCGCCGCTGAGCGTGCCGGCCATCTGGTTCTGACGTTCTCCCAGAATCGGGAACAGGTCGAAGCACTTTCGCAAATCCCTCTTGATTTCAGGCTTGTCCTTTCTGTGGAACGCGCCCATCTCCAAATTCGTGAGCACAGTTGATTTGGCGAAAACCCTGCGCCCTTCGGGTACGTGGGAAATACCGGCGCTGGAGATTTTTTCTGGAATCAAATTGACGATCCTGCGCCCCATGAATTCTATATCTCCCTGGGAAGCACGCACGATGCCCGAAAGGACCTTCAGGAATGTCGTTTTGCCCGCGCCATTCGCGCCGATCAGGGCAACGCTCTCTCCCTCGCCGAGCCGCAGAGAAATGTCATGGAGCACTTTTATCTTACCGTACTGTGCATGGACCCCTTGCACCGAAAGCATCATACCTCTTCCTCTTCGCCCAGATAGATCTTCTGGACCTGGATGTCACTCTGTATTTCGGAGGGCAGCCCTTCCTTGAACTTCTCGCCGGCGTTCATAACGATGATCCGCTCCGCCAGCGACATAATGAATTTCATATTGTGCTCGATGATGAATATGGTGATGCCTCTTTGCTGGAGCGTCTTGAGAAATGCAGCGAGCGTTTCCATCTCCGCAGGGTTCATTCCGGCACATGGTTCGTCCAGCAGAAGCAGTTTCGGATCCGATGCCAGGGCCCTGCAGATTTCCAGCAGGCGTTGATCTCCATAAGGCAGGTTTCTGGCGAAAGCGTTTCTTCTATCATACAGGTTCACCAGATCGAGCAGCGCCAGGACCGAGTCCTGAGCCTCCCGCTCCACCCGCCTGGCGCCGATCGGATTGAAGTGCAGCCCCCACAGGGAGTTCGGGATCTTGCAGTGCCGGCCGATGAGCAGGTTGTCCAGGACGGTGACATTGCCGAATACCCTCAAATTCTGGAACGTGCGGGCGATGCCTTTGCTTGTTACCGCATACGCCGGCAGATTGGTGATATTCTCTCCGCTGAAAAATATTTGCCCCTCGTCGGGTGTGTAAATTCCAGACAGCAGATTGATCAGGGAAGATTTGCCGGAACCGTTGGGGCCGATCATTCCGACGATCTCGCCGGGCATCAAATCGAGCGTGATGGATTTGACGGCGGAGATCCCCCCGAACCGTTTGCTGATGGTGCGTGTCTCGAGTAGGGGCAACTTTTCCTCTCAATCCCGAAATGCTGCGGCGCCCAACAGGCCCTGGGGCCGGAATAAGAGAACCAGGATCATGATCATGCCAATCAAAAGGAGCCTGAATTCGGCGATCGGCCTGAACAGTTCGATGGCGATCGCCATGATGGCAACTCCTGGGAAAGTAGCCTCCAGACGTCCCATTCCCCCGACAATGACCATGATGATCATCAGGCAGGATTCCTCCAGCCTGAAATTAGACGGCGTGACGGTGGTCTGATAAACTGCCAGATAACTGCCGGCCAGACCGGCATAAAAGGATCCGATTGCGAACGTGAGGATCTTGTAGATCGGTGCGTTGATCCCCATAACGGACGCCGCGAGTTCATCTTCGCGGATGGCGACGAATGCCCTTCCGAATTTCGATTGGGTCAGCAAATGCAGCGAAAAGTAGGTGAATGCGAGTATGGCCAGCCCTAAAAAGTAGAAGTCGATTTCCGAAGTGATTTCCCAGCCGATGATCCTCGGGATGGGGATGCCGACGATCCCCATGGCGCCTCCGGTAAAATCGATCCATGCCTGGGTGACCAGCCTGAAAATTTCTCCGAAGGCAATGGTGAGCAGGCAGAAATAGTCTCCTCTGACTTTGCGGGTTGGAAGACCTAAAAGAAACCCGAAAAGGGCCGCAAGCAGGCCGGAGATCACCAGCGCGGCGAAGAATCCGAATCCGTGCCGCGTCATGAGAATTGCGGTCGCATACCCTCCGATGCCGTAAAAGGCGGCATGTCCAAGCGACAGGAGGCCGGTGTACCCCAAAATCAAATTGAGCCCCAGGCAGAGAATCGAGTAGATCATGATAAAGTTGACGATGCCGATCAGATAAGGAGCGGATTCCAGGACGAACGGCAGGGCGGTTGCCGCGGGAATTGCCAGCACATAGGGCAGGTACGGTTTTTGAATCATGTTCATCGGAGTCATTTCATTAAAGTTTTTCTTGCTCGACGGAACCCATGATACCCGTCGGTTTGAATAGAAGAATGAGAATGAGAATCAAAAATGTGATTGAATCCCTGTAGGCGCTCGAAATGTAGACGCTGACCATGTTTTCGGTGATCCCCAGGATCATGCCTCCGATGAGCGTTCCGCTCATACTTCCGATTCCGCCGATGACCGCAGCCGTAAAAGCCACAATCGTTCCCCTGAAGCCCATGCCCAGCGAAATGGCATTGTAGGTCGTCGAGTAGAGAATGCCTCCTATGACGCCCAGCGCGCCGCCGAGAAAATATACGATGGTGATGATTTTATTGATCGGAATGCTCATCAGGCTGGAGGTGGTGATGTCCTGGGCAACGCAAATGATGGCTTTTCCCATTTTATGATGCTTCAAAAACAGGTTAAAGGAAATGATGAAGAAAATCGCTATGATCAGCGTGATGATGTGGGTGATGGAAATCTGATGCCCGAATACATCCACCTGATGCACCGGAATCAGCGAAGGAAAAGGCAGGACCTGGCTGCTCCAGGTCCGTTCGGAATTGTTTTGAATCACATAGGCGGCGCCCAGGGCGGTGATCATCGAAATCATGCGGTGCTGTGCGGCTCTCAGGCGGCGATAGGCCAGGAATTCAACCAGTGAAGCGAGTGCGCCGCCGCTCAGTGCCGCCAGAAGCACCGCCGCCAGAGGGTTGAGCTGGGACTTCGTCAGGAGCGTGTAGCACAGGAGGGTTCCAAAAATATATACATCGCCATGGGCGAAGTTCATCAACTTCAGCATGCCGTAGACCATGCTGTACCCGATTGTCACCAGGGCGTAGATTGCTCCGACCATTATTCCGACGATCAAGACGTCAATAAACATGGAAGCTCCCCTGAACTGTTCCTGTCGCCGACCCGCACAAGAAAACCGCGTCCGAGCGAGCGCATGTTACATGAATCCGGAAAAAGGCGATCTTACCAGGGTTGAATGCACATACCGTATCATGGTGATGAAATCGAATACCGGCAGTTTGACTTCCCTTTGAACAGACTGGGCATAAGGGGGCAAGTCACTGCACTCGAGCAGTATCGCACCGGTATCAGGGTAGTCTTGAGTCAAACGCTTTGCTACGCCGATGATCTCTTGTTCGATGAGATCGGAATTCAAGGTGCCCCGTTCCTGTAGTACGGCCTGACTGAATTCGGGCTGGTCCTCCATCCCGTACACTGTGACCGGCATTTCGCCGGTGACCCCCACGGCTTCGAAATGACCGGCCGTGAGTGCCTTCGAGTCAGCCGAAATGACGCCGACCCTTTTACCGCGAGGCAGGATTCTGCATATGAACGGAATCTGAATCAGACTCGACAGAAAAACCGGAACCTCCAGGTGCTCCGCGAGCTCGCGTTGAAAAAGCGCCATGAAGCCGCAGGCTCCCGTAATCGCCTTCACGCCTTCATTCTGCAAATCCAAAGCAGCCTCCAAAAACGGCTGGAGCAGGGATCTGTCACGTTTCGTAAGAAGTCTCTCGATCGAAGCTTCTTTTACTACCTTGTAGCGCACCGGAAAGTCGAAAGTGCTTGCATTACCCACATTGCCCGGAACACAGGGATATTGCGCATCGAGGATCAGAATGCCTATGGACTCGCCATACCAGCACTGCCCTTTACGTCCCGCGCGATACAGAGCCATTTTAAGTTCTCCCGATCAAATGAGAAAACAAGGTTTGAAGGTAGTGCGCAAAATGCTCTTTGATCAGTTCCTCGGCTTTCAAAGGTTCGTTGTCCAGAAATGCCTGGTAGACTTTCTTTATGTCCAGAATGGACGATTTGATCAGGTCGACCATCAGGTCCTGCTTGCCGATGGTATTCCAAAGACGCATGCATTGATTGTATAGTTTCTCGAGGATGTCCTTCAAAATGGCGTTTCCCTGGGCGTCATAGATAATGTGATGAAATCTTGCGTCCAGGTCCAGAAAAGCGAAGATATCTCCTGCGGGGCCGAGTTCATCCGCTTTCTCGACGATTTCCTTCAAGGCATTGAGATCGTGCGGCTGAACTCTTTTGAAGGCCAGCTGAGCGGCAACCCCTTCCAAGATGGTCCTCAGTTCGAAAACGTCCTTGAGTGCATGCAGATCGATGTGGGTCACCACGACCCCGACCTTGGGCTTGATCAGAACAAGACCTTCCAATTCGAGTCGCAAAAGTGCTTCCCGATACGGTGTCCGGCTAATTTTCAAGCCATTGCAGATTTCCTTTTCACTCAGGACCATGCCCGGTGCGTAACGACCGAAAATAATCTTGCTCTTCAGATCGTTGTACACCCTTTCCCTATGGGACAACTGTTTATTTTTATTGTTCATTTCCGCCCTTGTTTTTTTGATATATTTAACATGAATTTAATCTAGTATTTATGATTCTGTCAAAAGCTTTTTTTCATGCATGCGCTGGATGGGGCGATTACGGTTGAGCCGCCGCTGCCCCTTGCGTAACCCGGTCCCGTATGGTACCACGTTCCTACCCTGCCTGATCCGGACGCTTTCGTCCTCGTTGCCGCCCGAACCATCGATACCAGAATGCCGGCCGACCTCCGCGGTGCCGCGGCTGCCTGACACGCGGGCGAAAAGGGCGCGTATAGGCTTCTTGAATTTATACTTCTTGGATCGACGATGAGAGCCCTGCTGTTAATCGATGACGAAGAGGGGGTGCGGCGGTCGCTGGTCCGCGCCTTGAAGCATGAACCGTATCGGACGTTCACGGCCGAATCCGGCCGCGCGGGAATCGAATTCATCAAAGCCCACAAGGGCGGTATCGCCACCGTGATCTCGGATTTCAGGATGCCCGGCCTGAACGGGCTGGAGACGCTGCGCACAATCGGATCGCTGAACCCCGAAATCACGCGCATCATTCTGACCGGGTACGCGACCATGGAGGCGGCCATCGAGGCCACCAACTCGGGAATCGACGGTTTTCTGACCAAACCCTTCGACAACATCGAACTGCGGGCCAAGATCCACGACATCTGGGTGCGCAGGCACCTGCGCCAGTTCGTCTGCGAACAGGTGTACGCCCTGCTCAGCCAGACCCCTTCGGCGCTGGCCCCCAGTTCACGCGAGGTGACCGTGCTGTTCACCGACATCCGCGGCTTCACCCGGATGTCGCAGTATGTCACACCCGATGAACTGGTCGCGTATCTAAACGACAGCTACTTCAATCCCATGGGCGAGATCGCCTACCGCTACAAGGGGACCCTGGACAAACACATCGGGGACAGCATGATGGTGGTCTTCGGCGCGCCCGTTGCGCAGTCCGACGACGCCCTGCGCGCGGTGCAGGCGGCGGTGGAAATGCAGGCCGCAGCCCGGCGGATCGATGCCGAACTGCAGCGCAAGTCCGGGCTGCGCCTGCAAACCGGCATCGGCATCGCCAGCGGCAGTGTCTTCTCGGGAATCATGGGCTCACAACGCCGGAAGGAATTCACGTCGGTCGGCCTGGCGGTCAATCTGGCTGCGCGGCTGCAGCAGATCGCCCGCGGCGGCGAAATACTGCTGGATGAGGCGACCTATCGCAAGGCTGCGGATGGAAATTTCGAAGCCGAAGCCCTGCCGCCGGTTTCGGTCAAAGGCGTCGACCGGCCCATGCCGGTTTACCGCATCGGCGGCCGCGGCGCGGCGGGGTGACCCATCCGAAAGCGAACGTACGGCGGCATCTGCGGGCGGCAGGATTCAAGGGACGTGGACGGCGATGTCGCCCGGCTTTACATCGGCATTTTCTTCCAGGACCACCTCCACAAACCCGTCGCCAACCCGGGCGATGCGGGCCTCGGCGATTTTGGCTCCGGGTACGATGAATTTCTGGCCGAAGCGGTTGCGCAGTTCGCGGCGCGCTTCGTAGATCGCCACCTTCCCATCCGGTGACAGTGAGGCGTCACGGTCGGCGGCCAGCCGAAGCGTGCCGTTCTGCACCGCGGTCACGCTGGCTTTCCAGGGCTGTCTGGCCATCTGGTCGGCCACGAGTTCGCCGAATTCCTCCGCCGTGTCGGTCATCGCCTCGTCAAGCGCTTCGACTTCCGTAACGCTCTCCTCCTGAAGGCGCTCGTATTCGTCCGCATCGATTTTAAGCACGGTTTCCTTCAGCCGGCTGACCAGTTTGGCCCCGGTAAAGGGATCGTAAAGGTCGACGGTCAAACCGAAGGTCAGGTAATAGTTGGTCCGCCGGAACCACAGAAATCCCCAATTCCGGTTGTTGAACCGCAGGTCCGTGACCGCCGCCAGAACCACACCCTGAAACCCCTGCTGCCGGGCGGCCTGCATGGCTCGATCGGCCACAGCGCCGGTGCCGCCGATGACCGACTTCGGCATGCCGGCCATGAATGCCGGGAAACCGGCTTCGCCCGGCGCCAGCGGGTCGATGCGTCCATTTTCATTCTCAATGGCCTGGACCAGACTTTCCAGGTAGAGCGCGCCCAACCGATGCCCGTTCGGCGTTTCAGGAACCTGGGACAGCATTACCGGCACGCGGTACATCTGCCCGCCGCCGGCGCGGGCGGCTTTGATCGTCTCTATTGCGGGGGCGGAACGGAAATTCATGCTGCTGCAGCCCGTCAGCAGCAGGATCAGACCCAATATCGCCGGCAGCGGCAGCCTGAAACGGACCATTGGAGAACTCCCTCGGAGGTTGAGATGCATTGGCAGTCGCTCCTATTAAATGTTTGAAAAGGATCTGTCAAATGCACAGGCATGGGCACAGCGATCCTCATTGTATCGAATTCATTGGTCTGAAGGCCTTGGCGGGCATTCCGATCATCTGCTGAGGCGGTCCATGAAAAAGGCGGCACGGGTCAAGCAGCCCGAGTGAGCCTCCAGCAGGCAAAGGCAGGCTCATAACGCCGATGTGCGGATTAAAGTGGTTCTGCAATTGAACTATCGGAAAATGGGATTAGGTTAAGAAAATTGATGTTAACTGGAAATCAATATCATTCAAGATCGGGGCTTCAGGTGTCTCAACAAGAAACAAGATTTGAGATCATCATCCGCAAATTAAGGGATAATGGGCATAAATTGACGCCCCAGCGGCTTGCCATCGTGAAAATCGTTGCGAACAATGACGATCATCCCAGTGTAGAAAATATCCATGAGCAGTTACGAAAAGACTTTCCGACCATGAGCCTGGCGACAGTGTACAGAAATATTGTAATTATGAAATCACTTGGCGAGGTTCTTGAGCTAGGGTTTCCGGACGGCAGCAACCGCTATGATGGAACGAAACCGTATGCCCATCCACATGTTGTCTGCATCAAATGCAAAAAAATCGTCGATCCTGACCTCGACAGCCTTGATGATATGAAAAAAGAGGTCGCAATGGAGACAGGTTTCAAGATCCTGACGCATCGCTTGGATTTTTTCGGGATATGCAGTGATTGTGCGACGGCAGACAAACGGTAAAAATTTTTTAGGTCACATGATAATTGTTATCATTTAATATTACGTCTTTTCAGCAGACCGTGGATCTGCATCAAAGCGCGATTATCTTAGCAGCATCTCTGTGCATCACTTTGGATATGAAAGGAGGAACGCTCATGAATGAAGACAGCAAGTGCCCGGTTACGGGGAAAACCGGCCCACCCATCGTTCGCAGAGGACCATCGAACCGCGAATGGTGGCCCAACCAGTTGAATCTCAAGATTCTCCATCAGAACGCTTACCTGGGCAACCCCATGGGCGAAACGTTCAACTACGCCGAGGAATTCAAGAAACTCGATCTTGCGGCCGTAAAGAAAGACCTTCATGCACTGATGACCGATTCGCAGGAATGGTGGCCGGCCGATTACGGCCACTACGGGCCGCTCTTTATCCGGATGGCATGGCACAGCGCAGGAACGTACCGCATGGGCGACGGCCGTGGCGGTGCGGGCTCCGGCACGCAGCGCTTCGCGCCGCTCAACAGCTGGCCCGACAACGTGAACCTCGATAAGGCGCGCCGTCTGCTCTGGCCGATCAAGCAAAAATACGGCAGCAAAATATCCTGGGCCGACCTGATGATCCTCGCCGGCAACTGCGCCATCGAATCCATGGGATTGCCCACCTTCGGCTTTGGCGGCGGGCGTGAGGATGTATGGGAGCCCGAAGAGGACATTTACTGGGGTACCGAGACCGAGTGGCTGGGCGACAAGCGCTATTCCGGTGAGCGGGACCTTGAAAATCCCCTGGCCGCCGTACAGATGGGCCTGATCTACGTAAATCCGGAAGGCCCGAACGGCAACCCCGATCCGGTCGCCTCCGGCCGCGACGTCCGCGACACCTTCGCGCGCATGGCGATGAACGACGAAGAGACCGTCGCCCTCGTCGCCGGCGGACACACGTTCGGCAAATGCCACGGTGCCGGCCCGGCATCGCATGTGGGTCCGGAGCCGGAAGCGGCCGGCATCGAAGCGCAGGGACTCGGCTGGCAGAGCAGCTTCGGCAGCGGCAAGGGCGGCGATACGATCGGCAGCGGCATCGAGGGCGCCTGGAAACCGAACCCGACCAAATGGGACATGGGCTATCTCAAGGTGCTGTTCAAATACGAGTGGGAGCTGGTTAAGAGTCCGGCCGGGGCGCACCAGTGGCTGGCCAAGAATGTAGCCGACGAGGATATGGTGGTGGACGCGCACGATCCGTCCAAAAAACACCGGCCGATGATGACCACGGCGGACCTCTCTTTGCGTTTCGACCCGATCTATGAACCGATCGCACGGCGTTATCTGCAGAACCCCGGGGAGTTCGCGGACGCCTTCGCCCGGGCCTGGTTCAAGCTGACCCATCGGGACATGGGACCGCGCTCGCGCTATCTCGGGCCGGAGGTCCCGGCCGAGGAACTGATCTGGCAGGATCCGGTGCCCGCGGTCGATCACGAACCGATCGACGACAAGGACATCGCCGCTCTCAAGGGCAAGATCCTTTCATCAGGCCTGTCCGTATCTGAATTGGTTTCGACCGCCTGGGCCTCGGCATCCACGTTCCGCGGCTCCGACAAGCGCGGCGGTGCCAACGGGGCGCGCATCCGTCTCGCCCCGCAGAAGGATTGGGAGGTCAATCAGCCCGCCCAGCTGTCGATGGTGCTGCAGACCCTCGAGTCTATCCAAAACGAGTTCAACGGCGCACAGTCAGGAAGCAGGAAGGTTTCGCTCGCCGATCTGATCGTCCTGGGTGGCTGCGCCGGTGTGGAACAGGCCGCCAGGAATGCCGGCTACACGGTGACCGTACCTTTCGCCCCCGGACGCACGGATGCCTCCCAGGAGCAAACCGATGCCGCATCATTCGCCGTTCTGGAACCGGTGGCAGATGGGTTCCGCAACTACCAGAAAACCAAATTCGCCGTATCGGCAGAGGAACTGCTGGTCGACCGGGCCCAACTGCTGACCCTGACCGCTCCCGAGATGACGGTCCTTGTCGGCGGCTTGCGCGTCCTGAATGCCAACTGTGGGCGCTCCCCGCACGGCGTCTTCACCAGGCGGCCGGAGATGCTCACCAATGACTTCTTCGTAAATCTGCTCGACATGGGCACGGTCTGGAAAGCAACTTCGAAAGACGAAGACGTGTTCGAGGGCCGTGATCGCAAAACCGGAGAACGCAAGTGGACCGCCACCCGGGTCGACCTCATTTTCGGTTCGAACTCCCAGCTGCGGGCCTTGGCGGAGGTCTATGCATGCGAGGATTCCCGGGAGAAGTTCGTGCGCGATTTTGTGGCGGCCTGGAACAAAGTCATGAACCTCGACCGTTTCGATCTCGCCGCGTAAAGGCTGCGCGAGCAAGCCGAGAAGGCCGAACAAATCGTTGCATCCCGGGCCCTCGCCTCGAGGGCCCGGGGACGACACAAGAAAGGAGACGCCTGTGCCGGAGAAGAAATTTAGACATACCTGTGAATGTGTTCACTGCGGAAACGAATCCGAGATGGTGGTGACGTGCACCTTACCCGAGGCCCTGCCCGAGAACGTGACGCCCAGGGTCGTGCCCGAGCAGGAGGGAAAAACAAAAGCGCATGCGGTGTGTTCCCACTGCGGGGGCGAGGCCGATATCTGGCTCGATGCCTGAAACTTGGAAAAGGAAAGTTTTGCGGCCGACGGGGAGCTTGTTTCAGAGGAGCACAGAGGCCCTCGGCGCACACCGTGCCGACCATCCGTTCAGCTGGGCATTAATGCGGGTTCGCGGTCATCCCGCTTTGCGCCACTGCTGAAAGGCGGACTCGGATCATTGTCGCTTTTGCAGGTCTGCATCCAAAAAGTCGTTCACCATCGGGACGATGACGGGCATGCGCGCCATCAGCGTGATGTGGGTTGTGTCAGGCAGTACAGCCAGTCTCGATGCCGAGCGCGGTCGCATGTCGCCGAAAATCTCTTCGCCTTTGAGGCGGAACATTTCCGAGATATGCTCGAGCCGGACGCCGTCGGAATCGCCGTGGATGAAGAACATCGGCGCTCGGGTGGCCTTGAGCTTGTCGGCGCCGAAGTCGTACGGTTTTAAGTCCATCGCGATGACGCGCCTGACAAAATCGGGGAATGCCTCCGGCGTCGGACTCAATTTTTTGTACTCGGTCTCGATGGGGGAGCCTTTGAAGGTTTCCGCCGTGAGTTGCGGGAACATGTCGAGTGCTTCCTCGACCCATCCGTCGTGGCGGAACACGGCCGAAATGCTGACCACCTTGCGTACTTTCTCCGGATGGCGGACCGCACACTGCATCGCGACGCCCCCGCCCATGCTGTAACCGACAAGGTCCGCGCTCGGGATTCCGAGGTAATCGAGCAGGGCTGCCACGTCGGCGGCGAGATTTTCGTAGCTGAAATCGCGATCGATGTCGGCCGTACGCCCGTGGCCTTGCATTTCGACGGCAATCACGCTCCGTGTTTTGGAAAGTTCACGGATCCAGTCGGTCCAATTGGTTGAAATGGTCATGAACGAACCATGAAGCAGCACCACGGGATCGCCGCTTCCATGGCGTTCGTAATACATTTTGAGCCCGTTGACCGGCGCGTAGCCCGCATTCGGTTTTTGCTGCGCCGATGCG
Organism: Pseudomonadota bacterium; assembly: GCA_023435265.1. Taxonomy (GTDB): domain Bacteria; phylum Desulfobacterota; class Desulfobacteria; order Desulfobacterales; family Desulfosarcinaceae; genus UBA2230. Next base: position 2,351 of record JAEYRZ010000007.1, on the reverse strand, counting down.
GCGGCCGAAAGAAGCATCGTCAGAATAAAGGCTGTTGTTTTCATGTCCGATCCAATAGCTAAAAAGCAGAAGATAACGTTAAGGTTCGTTAAGGAAGTTTCAAACTCTCGGTTCAAGATTTACGTTCGAAGCGAACGCACCCACCGGCGGCTTGTCCGCTCCAGCGGCGCCCCGAATCACTGAGCGACCTTCGTACAACGCTTAATCACAGTTGCCGGAAGGTCAATGTTCGGAGTCTCGCAAGGGACGAGGAAGCCATTTGAGGCAAGAAAGATTCGCAGCAAAAAAGCGGGATCGGAAAGCTCCCACTGCCATGACGTTTCCATCCGACCGAACCCGCTGATCTTGAGCAGCGTCCGGCATAGAAGCGAATACGGCCTCGGCTACAGGGAAATCAAGCCCGCTTGTTAAGTATTTGTTTATTTTTCTGCGTCAGGCCTCATCTTAATCTCCAGGGCTGTGCGACTCAGGAGAGCCTTCATCAACTTGGTGGCCATTTGGGAAAATGGCTCACAAGGAGGTATAAGATGGTAAAAAAATCCAAAAACAACGAGATGGACATGCAGGCGATGATGGAAGTGTACCAAAGGCTGGCAGTGCCGGGTGCACCTCACAAGATGCTTGCGGAGCTGGCGGGAACCTGGACCACCAGGACCAAAGGGTGGATGGAACCCGATAAGCCTCCGATGGAAAGTACAGGCACCTGCGAACAGCAGATGCTTCTCGGAGGTCGCTACCTGCAGCAGGAGTATCGCAGCGAAATGATGGGAAGCCCCTTCACGGGAATAAACCTGATCGGATACGACAATTACACCAAAAAGTATGTGTCCACCTGGATCGATTCGATGAGCACGGGCATCTATTACTTCGAGGGCGGCGCCAGCCCGGATGGCAGGACGATCACTCAGGAGTGCAGCTATGATGACCCGGTCAAGGGTCCCGTGCTATGGCGCAGTGTGACCAGAATAATAAACGGCGACACACTGGAGTATGAAATGTTCATTGCTCCCGAAGGGGGCAAGGAAGAAAAAATGATGGAGATGACCGTCACCCGGAAGCGATAATTCCGAGTGCTCCGTGTCGCGGATGGCGCCGGTTGCAGTACTTTACAGAAGACCGCTGCTCCAAGAACGCACCTGTGTGTCGATTTTATTCGACGCCCCGAACCAAACAGCGGCCGTCCGTACGCCCGTATTTTCGATCGGGCGGCCGCTGTGACCCGAGAGCTGCCTCCCGGCCTTTACGCCGAACCAGCAGTCTCCCGATATCCTGTAATACAATCTTTCTGAAAAGGTAACGGTGCCGCGGCGGTTCCGGGCGCCGGCGCCGCCGCGTGCCTTGACACGTCCGGCCCGACCTGTTACCGACCCAATTTCATTCCATAAGGAGAATCGAAGGCATGAAAGAAAGCGCCTTGCAGGAGCAGGTACTGCGCGCCAGCAAAGAGATCGCGGTCAAATTCATCGAGGTCGGACGCATCTCGCCCGCCAGTTTCGGCGAATCGTTCAAGACCATTTACCAGACCATCGATGCGGTGGTGAAGGGCATCGATCCCACCGTCGGTCCGGAGTCGGGCCAGGGCACGCCGGGCTGAAACGGCGGAGCGCAATGCGGCCGAACCGTTTCAGCCGCCGAAGGCCTCGGGCCACAGGTAATAAAACCCGGGATCGAGCGTGAACCCCAGGGGCGCCAGAACGGGAAAAACGGCGCCCAGGCCGCCGGGGTCCTGTTTCCCGGAGGGGTTGGGATTGTAGATATTGTCGTTCTCGGTGGTTTCACGGCGGTAGGTGACGACGCGCGCATCGGCCGGCAGCCCGGCCATCACTTTGGCCTTGACGATCGCATCGCTCAAATACCCCAACTCGTCCACCAGGCCGATGGCCTTGGCCTCGGGGGCCAGGTAGATCCGGGCGCTGGCGATCTGCTCGCGCTGTGCCGGTTCGAATTTGCGATGCAGGGTGGCGAGCTGCAGGAAGCGGTCCGCCAGGCCGTCGGTCAGTTCCTGGAAAATGGCATCCTCTTCCTCGGAAGTCTGCCGGAAGGGTGAGCCCATATCCTTGTAAACCCCGGATTTATTCACCATCACGCCCGCACCGATTTTATCCATCAGGTCGACCAGCCGCGGCCGGGCGAAGATCACGCCGACCGATCCGGTCAGCGTGGTCGGGTGGGCCATGATCCAGTCGGCGGGAAGCGAAACATAATAGCCGCCCGACGCCGCCAGGTCCATCATGGCCGCCACCATTTTAACGCCTGTCTTTTCTTTGTAGGCGACGATTTCATGATAGAGGATGTCGCTGGCGGTGACGGTCCCCCCCGGCGAGTTGACTTTGAGCAGCAGGGCCTTGATG
>JAEYRZ010000001.1 GCA_023435265.1 Pseudomonadota bacterium | reverse complement strand
CGATGAGGCCCTACACCTTCCATCCCATCGGCCGGATTCGCTCCTGTTTCACCCAGAAATTCGGCATTCCCCGGCAGCCCGGACTCGTGCCCGAAGCCGGTGCGATCCTTGAAATTCACCCCCCCTTTCACGACCCGGAGGCCTTCAGGGGGCTGGAGGGTTTCTCGCACGTCTGGATTCTCTTCGTCTTCCATGCCTGCACCGGGAACTGGCGACCGACCGTCCGCCCGCCGCGCCTGGGCGGCAACCGGCGCATGGGGATCTTTGCAACCCGCTCGGGCTTTCGGCCCAACCCGCTCGGTCAGTCGGTCGTGGAACTGTCGGGCCTGGAAGCCCGCAGCAGTTCGTTCGTGCTTCATTTGAAAGGGATCGATCTTCTGGACGGAACACCGGTTCTGGATGTCAAACCGTACCTGCCTTATGCAGATTGCCTGCCCCGGGCATCGTCCGGATATGCTTCCGGACCGCCCTCGGAAGCACCCGCCGTAGTCTTCAGCACGCCGGCCGCCGAAGCCTGCCGGCGGTTGGAGGGACCGCAGTATCCGGGTCTGCGACGGCTGATCGGCGCGGTTCTGGCCCAGGATCCGCGTCCGGCGTATCGCGCCGATCCTGCGGAATTCGGAATGCGCTTATGGGATTTGAATGTCCGTTTCAAAGCGTCGCCCGGGCGCATCGAGGTCATTTCGGTCCAGCCGTGCTCCGGGGAAGACGCATCCCGGACTCATTGGGTCGGCGGGGTATAGTAAATGCGGTAAATGGCGCCGACTTTGTCGTCCGAAACCAGCAGACTGCCGTCCTGCATCACCTCGACATCCACCGGCCGGCCCCAGGCCATGTCGCCCAGAAGCCAGCCCTGGGCAAAGGGCTCGTAACTCACCGCGCGATCGCCCTGCAGCCGGATCAGGCTCACCCGGTAGCCGGTTTTGGAACTGCGGTTCCAGGAGCCGTGCTCGGCGATAAAGATCTGGTCCTGATAAGCTATCGGAAACATGCGGCCGGTATAGAACCGCATGCCCAGGGCGGCCACATGGGGGCCCAGAGTGATGGCCGGCGAGGTGTATCGGTCGCAGTCGCCGGGACTGCCGAATTCGGGATCTGCGGTGGAGACGCCGTGGCAAAGCGGGAAGCCGAAGTGCATGCCCGGCTCGGGTGCATAATTCAATTCATCCGGAGGTTGATCGTCGCCCATCCAGTCGCGTCCGTTTTCGGTAAACCACAACATTCCGGTTGCGGGATGCCAGTCGAAGCCGACGGTGTTGCGCACCCCCCGGGCCACGATTTCCAACTGGCTGCCGTCGCGGTTGATGCGGGTGATGGTGGCGAAAATGGGATCTTCGGGCTGGCAGATATTGCAGGGCGCGCCGACCGGCACATAGAGGCGTCCGTCAGGCCCGAAACGGATGAACTTCCAGCCATGGCTGCGTTCTTTCGGATAGCGGTCGAAAACCACCTCCGCCGCAGGCGGCTTTTCCAGGGATTCTTCGATGCGGGGGTAGCGCAGGATGCGCGAGATTTCGGCGACATAAAGATCGCCCTCCCAGAGCGCCACCCCGTTGGGCATGGTCAAGCCTTCGGCGATGGTCACCACCCGGTCGGCCCGGCGGTCGCCGTTCTGATCCAGTACGGCGTAAACCCGCCCGCTCTTGCGCGTCCCGACAAAGAGCGTTCCGGACGGGCTCAAGGCCATGGAACGCGCTTCGGGGACATTGTCCGCGTAGAGATCGATTTTGAATCCGGGCGGCATCCGAATGCTGCCGAGCATCAATTTGGTCTTGAAATCGGCGACGGCCGGATGCGACCCGATCAATAGCAGGCCCCACAGCAAGAGTCCGATCGTAAATGGCTTGCGCATGCGCTCCCTTCCTGTATTAAATTCCTGATCGAGTGGGCCGGCTCGAAGGAGAACCGCCGGCAGGCAATACACCGGTGAGACCGTGCCGTGAACTCTTGACGGTCTGCTGGCAGCAGAATAATAACCGGTCCACAATGTGTCAAAGAATTCGACAACCCGTAAAGGATACGCCGTGACGCCTCAAGATATGGAACTGGTTCGAACCTGGGCCGCCGGCGCGCCGATGCCGCTGCGCCTGACGCTCATACCGGGTGGAGCGGAACCGCACGCGACGCACTTCGCCGAATTCTGCAGTCAATTGCAGGTGCTGGCCCCGGGCTTGAACATCAAGAAAGAGGGCGATGCTCCGATTCCCGGTCCGGCCATCATGATCGGCCGCCACGCGAACATCGTCTACCGCGCCATTCCCGGCGGCCGCGAACTGCCGCCCTTCCTGGAAGCACTGGCAGCGGTCCGGATGGAAGACGAGGCGGCGGAGAACCGGCGCCGGTTGGCGGATCTCGATCTGCCGGTGCTTCTGAGCCTGTACATCGCGCCGCAATGCCCGCATTGTCCCGATGCCGTGCGCCGCCTGATCGATTTGGCCGCGGCATCATCCAGGATTAACCTGACGATCATCGATGGTGTCCTGTTCGAATCCGACGCGCGGGGCGCTCAGATCCGGTCCGTCCCCACGCTGATTCTGGACGGCGGGTTCCGCTGGACCGGCCGCATCGACCCTGGCGAAGTCCTGGATACGGCGGTCCACCGCGATCCGATGCGCATTTCAGCGGCTTCACTGCGCCGGATGCTCGAATCCGGAGAGGCGGCGCAGGCGGCGCAGATCATGGCGGAACACAATGCCGTCTTCCCCGCGCTTTTTGAACTTCTGGCGCACCCGCGCTGGTCGGTGCGCCTGGGGGCCATGGTCACGGTGGAGTATCTCGCGGAATCGGCGCCTGTGCTGGCCGCGGGGTTGGCCGACCCGCTGTGGGAGCGTTTCAGCCGGATGGACAAACAAATCCAGGGCGATCTGGTGCAGGTCCTGGGGCAGATCGGCGCCGGGCATCACCTCGAAATGGTTCTGCGCGGAGGATTTGACGAGGAGGTGAAGCAGGCCGCCGCGGAAGAACTCCAATCACGAGGGCAGTAAAGGAAGGTATGCCGGTGCGCTGAGCATTAATCGGTGCCAATACAGGGAACATGAGGTTTTCACCACAGAGGACACAGAGAAAAACAAAAAAGATCCTCTGTGACCTCTGTGTTCTCTGTGGTTATCGATAAAGTATGTCACAGTACACTAAGCCAACCGAACGTACCCGGGCGTTCAGATATCTGCATAAGGAAAGAATCTACTCCGCGGCGGTCGGATCCGGCAGCGCCGGCGCATCTGACGCCGCCAGCTCCACGATGCGCACGGGCAGTTCCTTGCTCGCCTTTACGCCCATGGCCTTGAGTTCCTGGGTGCGCCGCACCAGGTTGCCGCGGCCGGTCGCCAGGCGCTCCAGGGCGCTGCGGTGGGCGGCTCGGGCCTTGTCGAGTTGAATGCCGATTTCTTCCAGCGCTTCCACAAAACCGACGAATTTGTCATGCAGCGCCCCGGCGCGCTTGGCGATCTCGAGGGCATAGCGGTTCTGGTATTCGTAGCGCCAGATGTTCTGGATCGTCCGCAGGGTCACCAGCAGAGTCGAGGGACTGACCAGCATAATGTTCTTCTCGAATGCTTCGCCGAAGATGCCGCCGTCTTTCTCGACCGCCGCCAGGAATGCCGCCTCCACGGGAATGAACATCAGAACGAAATCGAGACTGCGTACGCCTTCGAGGCCCTGATAATCCTTGGCCGCCAGTTGACGCAGGTGCGTGCGCAGTGCTTCGACATGCGCCCGCAACGCCTTTTCCTTTTCGGCCGGATCCTCGCTGTTGAAGAAGACTTCGTAGTCTTTGAGCGACACCTTGGCGTCGATGACCACATCCTTGCCTTCGGGCAGACGGACGATCACATCCGGCTGGTAGCGCCTGCCCTGGGAATCGCTGCAACTCACCTGTACCTCGTACTCGCGGCCCCGCTGCAGCCCGGAAGCCTCCAGCACCCGCTCCAGCACCACCTCGCCCCAATTGCCGCGCGTCTTGCTGTCCCCTTTCAGAGCCCGCGTAAGGTTCAGCGCGTCCCTGCCGATGCGCTGGTTCAGTTCCTTGAGCTGATGAATCTCGGACTGCAGGGCGGCGCGATCGCGCGATTCCTTGTCGTACACGTCCTCCACGCGTTTTTTGAAGTCGCCGATCTGCTCCCGCAGCGGCGTGATGAGCCGATCCAGGCTGGCGCGGTTCTGATCGGTGAATGTATTGCTCTTCTCTTCGAAAATGCGCTGAGCCAGGTTTTGAAATTCGTTTTTAAGTTGATCGCGTGCCTCGTTGAGCAGCGCGATCTTCTCCGCCGACTGCCGTCCCTGTTCTTCCAACGCGGTCTTCAGGCCGGCCAGATCGGCGCAATACTGCGCCGCCAAGTGCTCGCTGTCCTGAAGCTGCGCGCGGCAGCGTTCGTGTTCCGCTTCGACCTTGTCCAGGTATTTCGATTTTTCCAGAGCCTGGCCAAGAGCGGCCGATTCGCGGCGAAGATCTTCCTGCAGCCGAGCCATCTCGTTCCGGCTGTCCGCAAGCTCCTTTTCCAACCGGGCCATTCCCTGAACACGCGTTTCGAGCGCCGCGCGGGCCGCCGCCGTTTCCGAATGCCGGGACTGCCACAACTGCGCATCCCGAGCCGCCTGAGCTTGGCGCGCCTGCCAATCTTTGAGCAACGCGTACTGTGAATCGATCTGCTGCCGCAGCAGGTTTTCCTGGTTCCGGGCGGCGGCGGATTGTTCGTTCAGCCGGGCCGCCATGCGGATGCGTATCCAGAGGCCGGCGGCCATGGCGCCGACGAGCAGTCCCAGCCCCGCGACAGCCAGATGAGCGCCGTACCGCAATACAAATTCCATCATCGGAGCTTCCATTCGAATCGCGCGCATTGAATTGGGCGATGGCCGTTTTCCTGCATTTGCATACCGGCATACGACCAATAATGCAATGCCCGAGTCACCGCCTGCCGTTCCACTTCGGCCAAGAAGGCGCGCAACGGCCATACCGCCCGCATTCTGCAACCGCATCCCATATACCGGACTCGGAGGATCAGCCGGCGGGCGGCTCCCGATTCCGGAATGCGCCTGCCACCGCTGGCCTGACGATGGGTGAAACCGATTTAGTTATCAATTTGAGTTCAAACACGGCTATATCTGTTGACAAAAAAAACAGCTCTATAATAAGGTGAGTCCTTAATTTGAAAAGCGTGCAGGCAGTAGTTTTAATCTTTTGAAATTACTCAAAATCACTACGTGCGGGATCGACGGCCATTCGCTGGCTCAGGTCGAGCCATGCACGATCAGGTTGTTATGCGCAGCGGAGCCGACTTTGGTGAACGAAATAGATCGGCGATTGCGATACGCTCAGAATGCGGATCCAACGGACCGCTCCTTTTGTATTTGCAGGCTATCTACCGTCGTAGATTTAAAAATAAGAACTGGGAAAGGAGGATGATCGCCCGCTTAAGCGCGTATTTCCCGAACTGCCCACATTTAACCGGTATGCGATAAGGAGGTAACTTTGGCTTTCGAATTCTACAAAGAGAGTTATACCGGCAGCGTTCACGCGGTAACCCTTGGAAAAGGGGACAAGGCCGTGACCGTTGGCGGCGAGACCTGTTATCCGTTCTACTCATTCGAAGGCGCCATGCCCCACAAGCCGCGCATCGCGATGGAAATCTGGGACATGACACCCGAAGACTGGGCTCCGGCCGCCCTCGAACCGTTCAAGGACGTCGTGAAGGATCCGGCCGCCTGGGCCAAAAAGTGTGTGAACGACTACGGCGCCGAAATGATCGTGCTGCAATTGAAAAGCACCGATCCCAACGGCCTCAACGCCAGCCCCAAGGATGCTTCGGCCACGGTTAAGAAGGTGCTGGGCGCCATTCAGGTTCCCCTGGTGGTCTGGGGCTGCGGCAACCCGCAAAAAGACGAAGCCGTGCTGAAGCAGCTTGCCGAAGACCATCAGGGCGCCAATCTCATCCTGGGCCCGGTGGAAGACAAGAACCACAAGGGCATCGGCGCGGCGGCCATGGCTTACGGCCACACGTTGATTTCCTCCTCGCCGATCGATGTCAACCTTGCCAAGCAGGTCAATATCCTGCTGGAAAACCTCGGCGTCCCCACCGAAAAAATCATCATCGACCCGACCACCGGCGGTCTGGGATATGGAATGGAGTACAGCTATTCGGTCATGGAGCGCCTGCGCATGGCCGCTCTGGCGCAGGGCGACGACAAACTGCAGCTGCCTGTCATCAACAACCTGGGCAATGAAATCTGGAAATCCAAGGAAGCCAAGCTGAGCGTCGATGACGCCCCCACGCTGGGCGATCCGGAAAAGCGCGGCATCCTCATGGAAGCCGTCGGTGCCGTGGCCTATCTGCTGGCCGGCAGCGATATCCTGATCATGCGTCATCCCGAGGCCATTCGCCTGGTCAAGGCCTATATCGGTCTGTTGGCCGACGGCGGCAGTGCAAACGATATCACCGCAATCACCAAGAAGCTGGCCGCCCAGCCGGTCGATCTGGCAGCCCTGGCGCCGGCTCCCGACCTGACCATTGCGGAAGAAAAGGCGGCCAAACCCGCTCCGGCCAAAGCCGCCGCTCCGGCCGCCGCCCCCAAGGCAGCTCCCGCTGCAGCCAAACCCGCTCCGGCCAAGGCCGAGGCGCCCAAGGCCGCCGCACCCAAGGCCGAGGCCGCACCGGTAGTCGATCTCGCCCAAGCCAAAGCGGATGCCGATGCAAAGGCCAAAGCCGATGCCGAAGCGCAGCGCAAAGCGGAAGCCGGCAAACGGGAGGCTGAAGAAGACGCCCTGCGGCAGAAGCGCGCCGCCGAACGCGAGAAAATGATGGCCCAGCGCAAAGCCGAACAAGAAGAAGCGGTCGCCAAGACGGCGGCGGCGGTGCAGATGGATGCGCTCGAAAAGATGGTCCGTCAATTGGACCGCATTCACCGGCGCGTAGCCTGATCGTGCTTCTTATCCCACAGTATCAATTACGAGGAGGAACCTCTAATGGCAGAAGAAACCAAAGTCAAAGAAAAGGCCGAAAAATTGGCCGACCCGGTAGCCGCGTCGATCGATGCCGCTACCCAGCAGATGATTGCCCGCGCCCAGAAGCTCGGCATCGATACGATTTTCGACCGTGCCGAGCAGATGAAACCCTGCAACATCGGCATCCAGGGCATCTGCTGTAAAAACTGCGCCATGGGGCCCTGCCGACTGCCGCTGCCCAAAGCGCGCATCGTCGGCGAAGACACCCGCAAAGGCCTTTGCGGCGCCACCGCCAATACCATCGCCGCCCGCAACTTCCTGCGCATGATCGCCGCCGGCGCGGCCGCCCATTCCGACCACGGCCGCAGTGTGGCGGAAGTCTTCATGTCGGCCGCCCGCAAGGAAACCAGCGCCTATAAGATTAAAGATACGGAAAAACTGGTCGCCGTGGCCGCGAACCTGGGGGTCGCCACCACGGTGGAAGTGAATGGAGAAACCAAGGACCGCGACCTCGACGAAATCGCCGTCGAAGTCGGCCAGAAGGCACTCGCCGAATGGGGCAAGGCTGAAGGCGAGCTGACCTACCTCAAGCGCGCGCCCAAGCCGCTTTATGAGAAATGGACCAAGGCCGGTGTCAAACCGCGCAACATCGACCGCGAGATCGTCGACATCATGCACCGCACCCACATGGGCGTGGACCAGGATTACAAGAACCTGATGAAGCAAGGCGCCCGCTGCGCGCTGGCCGACGGCTGGGGCGGCTCCATGCTGGCCACCGACCTGCAGGACATCCTCTTCGGCACCCCTTATCCCCTCCAGGCGGAAGCCAACCTGGGCATCATGAAAGAGGATCATGTCAATATCATCGTCCACGGCCATGAACCGGTGCTCTCGGAAATGATCGTGGCCGCAGCACAGAGCCCGGCGATGATCGAATACGCCCGCAGCAAGGGCGCCAAGGGCATCCAGCTGGGCGGCATCTGCTGCACGGCCAATGAAATTCTGCAGCGCCACGGCGTTCCCCCGGCAGGCACCTTCCTGCAGCAGGAACTGGCCATCGTCACCGGCGCCTGCGATGCCATGGTGGTCGACGTGCAGTGCGTCTTCCAGAACCTGGCCAACGTGGCCAAGTGCTTCCACACCAAGCTGATCACCACCCATCCCATGGCCAGGATGGAGCAGGACAACGTGGTGCATATCGAATTCGACGAGCACCATGCCCTGGAAGATGCCGAACGGATCGTCAAGCTGGCCATCGACAACTTCCAGAACCGCGGCAAAGAAGTGATGATTCCGCGCCAGAAGGCCACCCAGATCGCCGGTTTCGGCGTGGAGTCGATCCAGTATCACCTGGGCGGCACCTTCCGCGGCAGCTACTATACGCTCAACGACAACATCATCAATGGCCGTATCCGCGGCGTGGCCGGCGTGGTGGGCTGCAACAACGCCCGCACGCGCCACAACGAGGCGCATATCGCCATCGTCAAAGAGCTGATTAAAAACGACGTCATCGTGCTGACCACCGGCTGCAACGGCATCGCATGCGCCATGGAAGGCCTTCTGACGCCGGAGAGCGCGATGGTTTACTGCGGCCCGGGCCTGCGCGAAGTCTGCGAGACGGTCGGCATTCCGCCGGTCCTGCACCTGGGCTCCTGCGTGGACAACAGCCGCATCCTGCTGGCGGCCACCGAAGTGGTCAAAGCCGGGGGCCCCTGGAAGGATATCAGCGACCTGCCCGCGGCCGGCTCGGCGCCGGAGTGGATGAGCGAGAAGGCCATCAGCATCGGCCAGTACTTCGTCTCCTCCGGCGTATATACCGTGTTCGGCGTCATGCTGCATACTTCGGGTGCGCCGGTCTTCCACAACTACCTGACCAAAGAGATGGAAAAGATCTACGGCGGCATGTGGGATGTGGAACCCGATCCCATCAAACACGCCCGCATGATGATCGCGCACATCGACAAGAAGCGCAAAGAGCTGGGCATCGACAAGGCCCGCGAGCGCGTCTTGATGGATATGACCGATCGTCAGAAACTGGAAGCCTAACCCTATTCAACATCCTCAACGAAGGAGGACCGCATGTCACGTTTAGTCGCATTCGCCGCCATTCAAGGTGGCTACAATATTGTCTCCAAGGTCGAAGGCAAGTACAAGAAAGCCCTGCAGACCTACAATGCCGATACCAAAGTCGGCTTCCCAAACACCGCCTACTACCTGCCGGTAATTTATTCTTTGCTGGGCATCAAGGTCGAGACGCTCGAAGATATGCAGAAGCCTCTGGCCTTCGCCCGCAAGCTGCTGCCTCCGCACGTCAAAGGCAGCAACCACCTGCCGTACCTGGGCCCCCTGCTGGACGCCGGCATGGCGGCCCTGTTCGCCTTTGAAATCGAAGAGGCCCTGCGCTACCTCGAAGATCCCGATTTCTACCTGCCTTCCGAAGAAGTCGACGAAGACGCCGGCAAGATCTGGCTGGGCGCCGCCGACGACACCGTCATGCGCAAGCGCGGCGTCGAGTTCGTGGACGGCTCGGCCCCCGGCTTCGCCGCCATCGTGGGCGCGGCCCCGGATGCGGCCACGGCCAAATTGATCGTGGAAGAGTATCAGCGCCGCAGCCTGTACATCTTCTGCGCCGCCAACCAGAACGGCACCACGGTCATCGATCAGCTGCGCGAGGCCGGCGTGCAGGTCGGCTGGAACACGCGTATCGTGCCCTTCGGCCCGGACATCTCCTCGGCCATCTTCGCCCTTGGCTTCGCCAACCGCGCGGCCATGGCCTTCGGCGGCGTCAAACCCGGCGATTACAAGACGATCCTGAAGTACAACAAGGACCGCATCTTCGCCTTCGTCAACGCCCTGGGCGATGTCAACGCCGAGTGGGCCGCGGCGGCGGCGGGCTGCGTCAACTGGGGTTTCCCGACTCTGGCCGACACCGACATTCCCGAAATCCTGCCCACCGGCATCTGCACCTACGAGCACGTGGTCGCCAACGTGAGGCATGAAGAAATGGTGCAGCGCTCCGTGGAAGTGCGCGGCCTCAAAACCACCGTCGCCCAGATCGACATTCCCATGGCGTTCGGCCCGGCTTACGAGGGCGAGCGCGTACGCGGCGCCGACCTTTACTGCCAGGCCGGCGGCGGCAAGACCCAATGTACCGAATACCTGCAGTTGGCGCAGATGAACGAGATCGAGGACGGCAAGGTCACCGTGGTCGGCCCCGACATCAAGGACATCAAGGAAGGCGGCACGTTCCCGCTGGGCATCTTCATGCAGGTCGCCGGCCGCGAAATGCAGGAGGACTTCGAGCCGATCCTGGAACGCCAGACGCACCATCTGATCAACTACATCCAGGGCGTCATGCACATCGGGCAGCGCGACATCGCCTGGGTGCGCGTGAGCAAGGCCGCCGTGGAAAAGGGGTTCTCCCTGAAGCACATCGGCGTGGTGCTGCACGCCAAGTTCCACCAGGAATTCAACAAGATCCTGGACAAGGTGCAGGTCACGCTGTTCACCAAGAAAGAAGACGTGGACGAACTGACCAAGAAAGCACGCGCCGCCTACAAGCACCGCGACGAACGCGTGGAGAACATGACCGACGAGGACGTGAACACCTACTACTCCTGCACGCTGTGCCAGAGCTTCGCGCCGACCCACGTGTGCACGGTCAGCCCCGAGCGTACCGGTCTGTGCGGCGCCTACAACTGGATGGACTGCAAGGCCTCGTTCGAAATCAATCCGACCGGTCCCAACCAGCCGATCGAAAAGGGCGAAGTGATCGACGCCAAGCTGGGCCAGTTCGCCGGCGTCAATGAGTTCATCAGAAAAGCCTCGCGCGGCGCCATCGATCACTACAACTTCTACTCCATGGTCTACGACCCCATGACCACCTGCGGCTGCTGCGAAGCCATCGCGGCCATGCTGCCGGCCTGCAACGGCGTGATGACGGTCAACCGCGATTACGCCGGTGAAACCCCCTGCGGCATGAAGTTCACCACGCTGGCGGGCGTCATGGGCGGCGGCGCTTCTTCGCCGGGCTTCGTGGGCCATAGCAAGTTCAACATCACCCAGCGCAAGTTCATCAAGGGCGACGGCGGACTGCTGCGCATGGTATGGATGCCCAAGGCGCTGAAAGAAGAATTGCGCGATCGTCTGATCAAGCGCGGCACGGAATTGGGCTATCCCAACCTGGTCGACATGATCGCCGACGAAACCGTGGGCACCACCGAAGAGGCGATCCTGCCCTTCCTGCAGGAGAAGGGACATCCGGCGCTCAGCATGGAACCCATCGTGGGATGATCTAAAACAACGGGCGGCACGGAAGCGGCCGGAGAACCGCTTCCGTGACGTGACCTCAAGAGGATTAAGGAGATTGCAATGGCATTAACCGGTATTCAGATATTTAAGCTCCTGCCCAAAACCAACTGCAAGGAGTGCGGTGTTCCCACCTGCCTGGCCTTCGCCATGAACCTGGCCTCGGGCAAGGCGGAACTGGATGCCTGCCCCTACGTGTCGGCCGAAGCGCGCGAACAGCTGGCCGAAGCCTCGGCGCCCCCCATCCGCCCGGTTGCCGTCGGCAAGGGCGTGCGCAAGGCCACCACCGGCGGTGAAACCGTACAGTACCGCCATGAGAAGACCTTCTTCAACCCGACCCTGCTCGCCGCGCTGGTACCGTCGAACATCTCCGCCGGCGACCTGACCAAGAAGCTCAAGAGCTGGAACGCGCTGCAGTACGAACGCGTCGGCTTGAACCTGCGTCCGGAACTGGTGGCCGTCAAAGACGTCACCGGCGATGCCGCCGCTTTCGGCGCCGTGGCCAAGCAGGTGGCCGAAACCTCGGAATTCAATGTCATCCTGATGACCGAAAAACCGGATGTCATGCAGGCCGGCATTGCCGCCGCCGGTTTCAAGCGCCCCTTGCTGTACGCGGCCACCGCGGCCAACGTGGATGCCATGGGCGATCTGGCCAAGCAGAACGACCTGCCGCTCGCCGTCAAGGCCGATTCGGTGGAGGGCCTGGTGCCGCTGACCGAAAAACTGACCGCCAAGGGACTCAAGGACCTGGTGCTCGATCCGGGCAGCCGCGAACCCAAGCAGTCCAACATCGACATGATCGCCCTGCGCCGCGCGGCGCTGAAAAACGGAAACCGCGCCGTCGGCTTCCCGACCATCACCTTCCCGTGTGAAATGGCTTCCAACCTGGATGCGGAAACGATGATCGCGGCCATGCATGTGGCCAAGTACGGCGGCATCGTGGTGATGTCCGACTTCGCCGGCGAAAGCGTTTTCCCGCTGCTCCTCGAGCGGCTCAACATCTTCACCGACCCGCAGCGGCCGATGACCGTGACCGAAGGCATCTACGAAATAGGCAGTCCCAACGAGAATTCGCCGGTGCTGGTGACCACCAACTTCGCCCTGACCTACTTCATCGTCTCCGGCGAAGTCGAAGGCAGCCGCGTACCTTCATGGCTGTTGATCAAGAACTCGGAAGGGCTCTCGGTCCTGACCGCCTGGGCCGCCGGCAAGTTCGCGGGCGACGATGTCGGCGCGTTCATCAAAAAATCCGGGATTGCGGATAAGGTCAAACACAAACAGGTGATCATTCCGGGTTATGCCGCAGCCATCGTCGGCGATATGGAAGAAGAGCTTCCCGGCTGGACCATCACGGTCGGTCCGCGCGAAGCCGCCCATATTCCGGGATTCCTGCGTGAACGATTCAAATAGAGGTTTGTTACGGAGGGCCGGAGGGGCTTCGGCGAGGAGCCGATCCGACCTCCGGCTTCACTCGCCGGTCGATCGATTCCGGCGCTGCGGAACACGGCATGCAGTCGGCTTCTTTTTCCGAAAAGGCATACTGCATCAACCATTTTAGAGGGAGGCCTCAATGCTACTGATCGGCGAAAGCTTGAATGTGATTTCCAAAAAGATCGGCCGCGCCTTCAAAGAGCGCGACCCCAAACCGATCCAGGAAGAAGCCCTTTTCCAGAAAGAAAAGGGCATGGATTACATCGACATCAATCTCGGCCCGGCCAAAAAAGACGGACACGAATTGATGCCCTGGGTGGTTCAAGTGGTCCAGGAAGTGGTGTCCGACGTGCCTCTGGCACTGGACACCTCCAACATCGACGCCATCGAGGCGGCGCTCAAGGTGATCAAGCAGGTCCCCAGCGGGACGCCGCATATCATCAACTCGATCATGGTGCGGCCCGAGCGTTATGAGCGTATGGTCCCCATGGCGGCGGAATACAACGCCGATTTCATCGCCCTGATGTGGGGCCCGGAAGGCCTGCCGCGCGACGAGAACGAGCGCGCCGCCCTGTGCGTCGAGCTGCTCTATTTCGCCAACGAAGCCGGGATTCCCAACGAGAAAATCTGGGTGGACGGCATCGTCACCCCGGTCAACATTCAGCAGCCCCAGGCGATCAGCCTGATGGAGTTCCAGAAGATGATCCCCGACATGTGCCCCGGCGCAAAGAGCACCTGCGGCCTGTCCAACATCTCCAACGGGCCGCCCGATCACCTGCGCCCCATCCTCAACCAGACCTACATGGTGATGCTGCAGAAGTGCGGCATGGTATCGGTCATCTCCGATCCGCGCGACGATCAACTAACCGCCATCGCCAAAGGCAAGCGTCCGGACATCGTTGAATTGATCTACGGGATGATGGACGGCAACCAGCCCAACATGGCGAGCCTCTCCAAAGAGATGCAGGATTACGCCAAAACCGTAAACGTCATTCTGGGCAAGTCCCTTTATTCCGATTCCTGGCTGGAAGTCTAGCCGATTGCCCGCTGAAATCCCGCAAGCCTCTTCCGCACGGAAGAGGCTTGTTTTTTTATGCATTTTGAATTGCAACATCCACGAGACAGGATATTATAAACCAAGCCGGATTCTATAATGCCCTGCAAAGGAATAAAAACATGGCGCGTATCGATGACTACCAGCAGGCCCGCGATCTGGCGGCGTCTGAACTGGCGTCCCAGGATCTTGCGGAGATCGCCCGGCGCACCGGTTTTCAGATGATCGACCCCGGGCAGCTGCGTGTTCCTTTTCTGACACGCACCTACCGGGTTTCACATCCTGAATTCGTTTTCGCCGACGATGCCGATCCAACGGCCCAGGTCCCGCTGCAGGAACAGGTGCTGCTGCTGCATTATGCTCAGAGAAGCCGGCCCCGTCTCGCTGCACAATGGATCGCCTACCGCGAAATACCGGGAGCTGGGTTCTATTTCGACGCTTTTGTCAAACGCGCTGTCGATCCGCTGAAGAAGATGTTCGGTCAGAACCTTGCCGGATTGCGCCGGGCCGCCGCCAAACTCGACGCGGTCGATCCCGGCGGCGCGCCGGGGGTCCAGCTCGCGGTGCTCCCGTATGCGCCGCTTCAATTGATCGTGTGGGAAGGCGACGATGAATTCCCTGCCGAGGCCAATATCCTGTTCGACGCGACCGCCGGCGAGTACCTGTCGCCGGAAGACGCGGCCTGGCTTGCCAGTTTGACGGTGTATCGTTTGATGGCCCTGGCAAAATAGCCGGGCTCGGTCTCCTTGCGGCTCTTTATTGAACTCGTAAAAAGTATCCAAACCGACGGCGTCGTAAAAAGTTCAAGATCGAGGCGCCGCGAATCCCGCGTCATGATGCGTACTTACAGTAGGCCGCAAGGACACGGAATGAAGCACGACACAGATATTGGACTTTTTACGGCGCCGTCTTTTTTGGTGCTTGACTTGCCTTCAAAACCTGGTGTACGAATTCTTCCCGATGCTTGAATCGGAATAAAGCGATGTCGATTAAACCTGTCTATTTTGCCGATTTCTTTTTTGGATGCTTCTTTTTTAGCTTTAGAAGCGTCCATCCGGTGGGATAGCGACTGACGCGCACCAAAAAACCCCGGGTGGAAAGCGATTTCCCCCGGGGTTTTCCAAATCCGACCCTGTGGGGATCCCCACAGGGTTTTTCATTTGGTGCCGGCGAGACCAAAGGAGGAATTAATGATCGTAATCTTGAAAAAAGATGCCGGCGAGGAGCAGAAAAAGCGTATCCGGGCAGAGCTGTACCAGAAGGGCTGCATCGTGCGCGAGATGGACACGGCCGGGCAGAGCGTGATCGGTGCGATCGGCCGCGGCGATCTGGACCCAGAGGCCGTTGCCGGGCTGGAAGGCGTCGCCGAGGTGATCCCGATCAACAGCAAGTTCAAACTCGCCGGCCGCCAGTGGCACCCGGAGGATTCGCAGGTGAAGGTCGGTCCGATCACGATCGGCGGCCAGCGCATCGTATTGATCGCAGGCCCCTGCGCGGTGGAGAGCGCCGAACAATCCCTGACCATCGCCAATGAGGTCAAGCGCTATGGTGCGGTCCTCTTCCGCGGCGGCGCCTTCAAACCTCGGACATCACCCTACTCGTTCCAGGGCCTGGAAGAAGAGGGTCTGAAGATCCTGGCCCGCGTGCGTCAGGAAACCGGACTGCCGGTGGTCACCGAGATCACTTCCGTCAGCCAGGCGGACCTGATGCTCAAATATGTCGATATGGTCCAGGTCGGCGCCCGCAACATGCAGAATTTCGAACTGCTCAAATGCGTCGGACGCATGGGAAAACCGGTCATGCTCAAAAGAGGACTCGCCTCCACGATCGAGGAGTGGCTGATGTCGGCCGAGTATATCCTGGCCGAAGGCAACGATCAGGTCGTGCTGTGCGAAAGAGGCATTCGCACCTTCGAGCCCTACACCCGCAACACCCTGGACCTGTCGGCGATCCCGGTTTTGAAGAACCTGACCCATCTGCCCGTGGTGGTCGATCCCAGCCACGCCACCGGGATCCGCGAAAAAGTCGCCCCCATGGCCCGCTCCGCGGTCGCCGCGGGCGCCGACGGATTGATGGTCGAGGTTCATCACGATCCGGACCGGGCGCTCAGCGACGGGCCGCAGAGCCTTTACCCCGAGCAGTTCGGACAGTTGGCCCGCGATATCTACGTTATCGCACCGGTGGTCGGCAAGCAGTTGGACTTCTACTACCTGCAAAAGGCCCACGCGCGAAGGCCGCTCAACGGGCCTCAAGCCATGGCCGCCTATCTAGGCGAACCCGGAAGCTACAGCCATAAGGCATGCAACCAGTATTTCGGCAAAGAAGTGGTCACCTCGTGCAAGTCTTCTTTCAAGGCGATTTTCGATTCCGTGGCGGACGGCGAAGTCCAATATGGAATTCTCCCGTTGGAGAATTCGCTGACCGGCAGCATCCATGAGAATTACGACCTCCTGCTGTCATACGATCTCGAGATCGTCGCCGAGATGTACCTGCGCATCATCCATCACCTGATCGCCGTACCGGAGACAAGGCTGGAATCCATTCGCCGGGTCTGGACCGCCGCCCCGGTCCTTCCCCAATGCAGGCAGTTCCTGGACCGTTACCCGGATTGGGAAGTCATTACGGTCGGCAGCACCACTTCGGCGGTGCGCCGCATCCGCGAACTGGGCGGCGCCGAGGATGCCGCGATCGGCAGCCGCGAAGCCGCCGAGATATACGATATGGCCATCGTCGCCGAAGGGATAGAAACCAACCCGCGCAACTTCACCCGATTCGTCGTGGTGGGCAAGGCGCCCATCCCCGAGGGGGTCAAGCATAAATCCTCGATCGTATTTTCGGTCGTCAATCAACCCGGAGCGCTGTTCGACGTCATGCGGATATTCGCCGAACACCAGATCAATATGGTCAAACTCGAATCGCGTCCCATCCACGGCAAACCCTGGCAGTATATGTTCTATGCCGACGTCGAAACCGACCTGCGGGCCGAAGCGATGCGCCCCCTGCTGGATGCGATCGGCGCCAGAACCGATTTTCTCAAGCTGATGGGAACCTACTGAGGTATCCGTTCTTCGAGCGGCGGACCCGGAGGGCGCCGGCGCGCTTTGTCGCCGGCCTTGCCTTTTTGCAGGCCGACAGATGACAGAACGGCGAACGCCTTTCGAAGCTCGATGCGGCCACCTCCGCTCGGGCGGCGAATGAGGCATGTTTAATGCATAAATATCGTCAACGCTTGGGATGGCATCGCGAATTCCACCCCCCTGCCCCTCAGCCATCTTAACGGCTCAAGCGGCCGAACCAAGGGCGGCGAAATTTTGACGACCGAAGAGGTTGACCTGTCGGAGGAGTGTGCCATGTCGATGGAGGAGAAACGCAAATATCCCCGTTTGTCGCTCAAAATGGAGGATGGCTATTTTGGCAATTTCAAGCTCAAGGATCAGGAAAAACTGGTTGCGCCGATCATGAACATCAGCGCCGGCGGGC
Source organism: Pseudomonadota bacterium (assembly GCA_023435265.1). GTDB lineage: Bacteria > Desulfobacterota > Desulfobacteria > Desulfobacterales > Desulfosarcinaceae > UBA2230. The sequence continues at coordinate 258 of JAEYRZ010000001.1, read as the reverse complement.
TGAATATGGCGGTGAGCGAGCAGGCCGCATCCAGGCTCGCCGAGGGGGACGAATTGGTGCTGCAAAAAATCGTCGGCGGCACCTCTTTTTCTTTTCTGAGCGACATCACCGCTGAAATCCGCTGGATCCGTGCGCTGCAGAGCCCCGGCTACCTGTTTGTGGGCTGCAGGTTCCGGGGAATCACCGAAAACGTGCGGGATCAACTCGCCAGTTTCGTGCATACGGAACGCATGGCCCGCGGCCAATACGATTGATCCC
>JAEYRZ010000174.1 GCA_023435265.1 Pseudomonadota bacterium | reverse complement strand
GGATGGAAGGTGTAGGGCCTCATCGCCGATCTGATAAACCATCACGGGCTCGGTTTCAAATGCAAAAATCATCTTATGGCGCTTGACAAGCTGCCGCGCTTCAACGAAAGATCGCGCTTGCGCGTTGTTCGGAAATGAAGCACGAAAGGAATGCAGCCATGTTCGATCCGGAAAAATTGCTGGGAGGCCTGATTCGTTCCGGGATGCGGCGCGGCGGGGCAGGCGGCCTGTTGTCCGGCGGCGCCATGCTGGGCCTGGTGGGCGTGGCCATGGCAGCCGCCGAGCATTTTCTCAATCGTCCCGGGGGCATGACCGGCGGAACCGCACCGCCCCCGCCGCCGCGTGCGAACCGAGGTGGGCCGCCTCCGCCTCCACCTCCGCCGGGCGGCGCAGCGCCGCCCCCACCGCCGGGTGCGCCTGCCTTCGAATCAATTCAGGAAGACCGTCGCGCTCAGGATGCGGTGCTCCTGATCCGTGCCATGATCGCGGCGGCCAATGCCGATGGCGTGATCGATCAAGATGAGTGCGGCCGGATCTTCGATCGGCTCAAGGAGCAGCAGCTGAGTCCGGAGGACCAGGCGTTCCTGATGCACGAACTGCTCGCGCCCCAGAACGCGCAAGCCGTGGCATGCGCGGCCGTCGAGCGCCGAATGGCGGGCGCAGTCTATGAGGTTTCCCTTCTGGCCATCGACCCGGATACCGAGAAGGAACAACGCTATCTTCAGGATCTCGCACACTACCTGGGCCTGGACGATACGCAAATCGCATCCATTCACCGCCACCTCGGTACCCTGGGAAACGAAAGGAGCACCTCATGACGCATTGGTATCTCAGTTACGACGGCAGCCAGATGGGCCCCCTGGACCATGCCGCGGCCCAGGCGCAGGCTTTGCGCAATCCGGACGGCCATGCCTGGCGGGAAGGTTTTGCCGAATGGATGCCGATCGGCGCAATCGCCGAATTGAAGCCCACGGCCCCGGGGGCCGCGCCGGTGCCGCCGCCGCTTGCAACCAAGCGAACCGACGAGATCGAATTCAAGATCTTCGGCTCCGAAATGCAATTCGTGGAAATCGAACTCGACCCGGGGGAAAGCGCCGTGGCCGAAGCGGGCGCCATGATGTACAAAGACAGCTCGATTCAAATGCAGACGATCTTCGGCGACGGCTCCGCCTCCGGCTCGGGCGGCGGATTTATGGACAAGCTGATGGGTGCGGGCAAAAGACTGCTTACCGGCGAAAGCCTGTTCATGACCGTCTTCACCCACCAGGGACAAGGCAAAGCTCACGTGGCCTTCGGCGCCCCGTTCCCGGGCAATATCATTCCCGTAGGCCTCAATACGGTCAACGGCACGTTGGTCTGCCAGAAAGACAGCTTTCTTTGCGCCGCCAAAGGCGTCAGCATCGGCGTCCACTTTCAGCGCAAGATCCTGACCGGACTGTTCGGCGGCGAAGGATTCATCATGCAGAAGCTGCAAGGGGACGGCATGGTTTTCATGCATGCCGGCGGCACCGTGGTCGAACGGACACTGCGCGCCGGTGAAGTGCTGCATGTCGATACCGGCTGCATCGTCGCCCTCGACGCGGACGTCGACTTCGATATCCAGCAGGCCGGCGGCATCAAGAGCGCCCTTTTCGGAGGCGAAGGACTTTTTTTCGCCACGTTGCGCGGGCCGGGCAGGATCTGGCTTCAGTCGCTGCCTTTTTCCCGCCTGGCCGGGCGGATGCTGAAGGCTGCACCCCAGCGGGGCGGCGGCAAAGGTGAGGGTTCGGTGCTGGGCGCCCTTGGAGGTTTTCTCGACGGCGATAACTCCTGACCACGGCTGAGGCGAAATGACCGAACGAAGTACGTATTTGATGGAGCACGATCAGGAGATCGTGCGGCTGGAACGCAAAACCGACCCGGGCGTGGTCCGCGCCCAGGCCGCCTGGGCCGGAATCGAGCCCGGCATGCGGGTGGCGGACATCGGCTTCGGCTCCGGCAAGACGACCCGCGAGCTTTACGCAATGGTGCAGCCCGGCGGCAGCGCCGTCGGCATCGATATTTCCGCTGCGCGGGTCGATTACGCCCGGGAAGTCTACCAGGTGGACGGCATTACATTTCTATGCCGCGACGCGACCAAAGAATTGTCCGACCTGGGAACCTTCGATCTCATCTGGGTGCGCTTCCTGCTGGAGCACTATCGCAGCCGGGCGTTCGAGATCGCGCGCGGACTTACGCGGATTCTCAAGCCGGGCGGGATCCTCTGCCTGATCGATCTCGACTACAACTGCCTGAACCATTTCGGCATGTCTTCCCGGCTGAGCGAAGCGCTGCAGGGCTGCATGCGGCGATTGGAGCAGGTCGCCGATTTCGACCCGCATGTGGGCATCAAACTGTATTCGTTCCTGTATGACCTGGGGTTTACGGAAATTCGGGCGGAGCTGGCCGCCCATCATCTGATCTACGGGCCGCTGAAAGAGAACGATGCCTTCAACTGGAGCCGAAAGCTGGAAGTCGCGGTCAAGCACTGCGGCTATGAATTTCCCGGCTACGCCGGCGGTTACCCGGAATTCAAACGTGAATTCGAAACCTTCTTTGCGGACCCTCGCCGGTTCACCTACACGCCGATCATATCCTGCCGCGGGCGCAAGCCCATGTAAGAAAGCGGCGAAGCCGGACGGAACCGATTCGGTTCCGCCGCATGACCCGACAACCTGCTAAATGAATTTCAACAACCGCTTGAGAAATTTAAAATAGGGGTCCAGGTTCCGCATGTTGTAGACCCACAGACTGTAGGTTTTTTCGAAGGTGATCCCCATCTGTTCGGCTGCCGCCCTGGGATAAAGCAGTACGGGTATTTCTTCGTTCTCCAAAAGGTGGGACAGGGCGCCGACCGCTGTCTGAATGACTTCCATCGTCAGATGCCGGGTATTCAGGGCAATGATTTTGATCGAATTGGTGAGGTCCGACATATTCAAGCCGAGATCGGCGCGGTTGACCATGATCACGGCGCAGGCCCTTTCGCGATAGCGCAATGCGAAAAGCTGCCGGTCGCGCGTCAGGCCTTTTGCACGATAGGTTTCGATGAGGCCGCTGCAGTCGATGCGGCCGGGAGCCAGGTGGAGCGCCTGCAGCATCAGCCCCCCGGAAAGTTCTTCATAAAAAACGCTCAGGTCCGCAAGGTCGTTCTCTTCGGCCGGGCTCAGGGCCCAGTTATCCGGAAAAACGGCCGGTGTATTTCGATGGGCGTTGAAGTGCAGAAAGGCGAAGGGATCCACGGAGCAAAGCTGCGGGTTTTTGATATTGCGGGCGGCACCACCGAATACGTGATTGGGAAATTTGTTATCCGGCCGGAAATAGCAGAAAACATAATCCATATGCATCGAGTAAATGCGATGGCTGTCGTTGATGAACCGGCCCACCTGCCCCAGAACCGCCAGCCCCCCGCGATTGTTGGAGCGGCGCAAGGCCGCATGATGCTGGATCAGCCAGGACTTCTCGTAAAAGCGGATGATGCCCATGTGCGCCATGATACGGCCGTTGTCCTGATAGGTGAAGTGCGACGCGATGCTGGGGCTCATGTGGTAGAGCTTTTCGTAGGTGGCCCGGATGCGGTCCTTGTTCGCCTGGATGAATTCATACTTGCGGGGATAAATGAATCCGGTTTCGAAGAAGAAATTCCAGAGTTCATCAAGATCGACGCGGTTGCAGACATACGCGCGGGCGTCGTTGGCCTGGTACAGCAGGGCAAGCAGGCGGATATGGTCTTCGACGTCCATATCCAGAATGGCCAGTCCGGTGCGCAACGTGGGGACCGCGGCATCATGCGGACGGCTGTAGACGACCTGGGCCATGCAGCGCATGACCGTGCCGTCGCTGAACATCAATTTCAGTCTGGGCAGGATGAGTCCCGGCAAGAGCACCGCCAGGTGCTCTTCCTCCTCCACGGCCAGCCCGGCGCCGGAAATATCGACTACCCTGAGACTGCAGCGCTTGCCGAAGAGCGGGTGGGTGAATACCGCATCGGGTGCAGGGGAGATTTTCTGTCGCGGATTGCGGAATTCGCGGGGACTGAAGCGGCGCAGATTCCGACGCAGCGGCGACAGGTTGATATGGCGGACATGTTGTCCGTGATCGTGCCGGACCACGCGGCAATCCCCGGAAAAAAGGGTTTGGCCGCCCTTGGTGAATACCACGCTGACCGGTTCATTGACGTCGATCCATTGAAATGTCTGGGGCGGTGCTGTTTCGACGGCGATGCGGAATTGAAACGCGCAGTAATCGATCAGTCGTCCGAAGTAAAAGGCACCGTTCTGCAGAAGGTATGCGCTGACATCGCTGCCTTGATAGCGGTGGGTCTTGCGTACGCCGACCTCGCTGCATGTCTCCGGCAAAACGAACTGGATCTGCCCTGCATCGATGCTTTTGACTTCCGGTTTGACCTCGAACCGCTCGAGGCCTTTTTCGACGTACAGGCATTCGAACTGGTAGGATTCGATCAACTGACCGGCCGGCACGCCATCCGACCAGCGGCAGGTCAGGTTTTCATCGTGGCAGGGCAGGGGATGGGCTTTCACGCTGAGACAGCGGGGGTATTTGCGATGCCTGAAGACGACGGTGACCGTTTGATCCAGAAAATTGATGTGGTTCAGCTTGTTGATCAGTTGGCTGCGGCCGAGTCGGCGTTCGGTGCTCGCCTTTATCGTTTCGGAGGGGGCATCGGGCTGGCTCGCGAGTACATCTTTTTCTTCACGACTGACTTCCGTACCGGGGGGAATCGATGGAGCCGTAAGGGGTGCCCTTTTCATTTCAATCTCGCCCTCTCAGCTGTCGGCCACGCGGAGTTTGATCCCCGGGGGAAAGGCTTCAATTGTGAATCAGGGAAATCTGCAGCGGCTTTGATCGCGCGGAGATTAACATATTCGTTTCAGGCAAGCAAGCGCATAGTCGGCCGGAAGAATGCTGCAACCCCCTGAATACGCAATTCTTTGCAAAGGGCGAGCGTCCGGCCCGGTTCCCGGAAGCGGGCCGGTGTGCCGAGCGGTGGTCTGATTTTCCCAATCAGCTTCGGGCGGGCGGAGATTCACTTCAAGTTGAATTTGGCGCGATACTCCGGGACCGAAATCATCGGCGGGCGTTCGAAAACCGGGATTCGGCATCGGTCGGGCTCGATCTGCCCTTCGACGATGCGGTACTGGATGATCTCATCGAAAACCGGCGTTTTCAGGTCGATCAATCCGAAGGCGCTTTTGCGGTTGATAAAGGTTTTAATGATCGCAAACGCCATTTTGCCGAGGGCCTGCGTGTCCTGATTGCGGTGGACACGCTTTTCCATGTCCACCTGACCGATCACTTCCAGTCCCCACTGCTGGTAGATATCCAGGATCATGCTCGTTTCGACACCGTAGCCGATCGGAAAAGGGATGCGTTCGAAGATCTGGCGATAGCCCGCGTATTCTCCGGAGAGCGGTTGGATTATCTGGGTCAGTTCAGGGAAGAAGAGTGAAAACATCGGCCGGATGACCAGTTCGGTCACCCTGCCGCCGCCCGTGGGCCGAATCCTGCTGCGGCCGTCCGCTATGGGCCGGTCATAAAACGCTTTGGTGTATTTGATGTTTTCGTCCAGCAGCAACGGACCGAGCAACCCGTAAGCGAAACGGTGATGTATATTTTTGATGTCGGCATCCAGGTAGACGATGATATCGCCCCTGGTGATGTAAAGTGCTTTCCAGAGATTTTCGCCTTTCCCGGTATGCTGTCCCAAATCGGGCAGAATGTCCGCTGCCTCGTAAACATCTGCGCCGAACGAGCGCGCGATTTCCCGGGTCTTGTCCGTGGAGCCCGAATCGATGACCACGATTTCGTCCAGCAACGGATAGCGCGAAACCAGTTCCGATTTGAGAATGACGATCTCTTTGGCGATCGTCTTTTCTTCGTTGAGCGTCGGGAGGCACAATGAAATTTTCAATCCCTTCGCGTCCTTGACCTCGACCAGGCGGTTCAGATCGTTGAACTGGGAGTAGTGAAACGTATGATTTTTAATCCACGGCTGTGTCATCGCATACTCCGCCGTCAATCGCCAGAAGGATGCCGATTATCTGGGCGATACCCTTGAACATGGGGTTGATCTGCATGCTGGCGTCGACCTGCTGATACCCGTCGCCGTGGGAGATGCCCAGCATCAAGGCCGGAATGCCGCGGGACAGGAAAACGGGCAGTTCCGATTCGCTGGGTTCGCTGTACGGCGTCACACCGAGCTTCTTCATGATCGTCACGGCGCTCTTCACCAGGGGGTGGTTGTACTTCAAGCGCGCCGCGCGCATTGTGCTGATCGCCTGAGTGGTCAATTCGACGGCATATTCGTGGCGGATCCCCACCACGATATCCTTGATGTCACCATAGAGCCTTTTGACCATATCATCCGAATCGCTGTGGATCTCCATGCCCAGGGTGGCTTCCAGCGCGATTTCGCCGTGTTTGAGTCCTCCCTGGATCGTACCGAAAATGATTTTGGAGCGCGGTTTCAGCGGCAGCCGCAATTCCAGGATCTGATTGATGACTTCATTCAACACCAGGATCGCATTGGGCCGAAAGCGCGGTGCCCGGCCGTTGCCCGGTTCGACATGGCAGACCACTTCACAGCGGATCATGCCGTCCGAGTAGTAGTTCAGGCGCCCCAACTCCCCGCTTTCCAGGCAGATCGCCGCACGAATCGGCGTTGACCACGTCTTGATCAGGTGGCGGATGCCGCGCAGATTGCCTCGTCCTATGGATTGGACCACGCCGGCGAGCACGATATCCGAAGCAAACTGCAGGCCCAGGCGGCGCAGGATCTCGGGAAGGGACAGCAGCACCCCCACGCTCAGTGAATTGTCGAGCAGTCCTGGCCCCGAAACGGTGTTCTGCTTGACTGTGAAGTGGTGATCCACGTCGCTGCCGAAGGGGGTATCCATATGGGCGACGACGAAGATGGGCGGCTTGCCGCGGTCGCTCCCGCGCAGAATGCCGATCGGATTGCCGAATGCATCCATGGTGCACTCGTCGACCTGAAAGCCCGCCAGACGGTCCAGAAAGAACGCCACGCGATCTTTTTCACCGAACGTGGGTGCCGGAATCTGCCCGACCAGGACGATATTGGTGATGACGATATCCATCATCGCCCGGATGGTCTGGGCGAAATTGGGCAAGCGATCGAGTATCAGGCTGTTCATGAACTCCTCCCGGAAAAGGGGGGCATCATGCCCTGGCGATCGATGCGAAGTACATCCGCGTACGCTGGAACATCAATGCGAGAAGCCGGCGAAGACGATCAACTTAAGTATAATGCTGCACGATTGCCTGGCATAGGCCATCGATCGTGAAGGTTTCGGCGGCGATATGAACCTGCAGGCCCAGGTGCCGCGCCGTCTCGGCCGTTATGGGGCCGATGCAGGCAATGGTAACGCCCTCGAGCAGTTCTTTGGATCGGCCGGACGGCAGCAGTGCATGAAAATTATGCACGGTGGAGGAACTTGTGAACGTGATCATATCGATATCGCGCGCCTGCAGGGCGGTCAACAGTTCATCGGCGCGGCCGCCGTCCTGGACGGTCTGATAGGCGACCACCTCGTCCACCTCCGCGCCCATGCGCCGCAAGGCTTCGGGGAGCACCGGGCGGGCCTCTTTGGCTCTTGGCAAGAGGACCCGCTTGCCGCCCATCGGTTCGCGGGAAAATGCCTCCACCACCGATTCAGCCTGGTACGTCCGGGGCATGATGTCCGTATTGACACCGTACCGGCGAAGGCACGCCGCAGTGGCCGGCCCGATGGCGGCCGTGCGGATATGGCCCAGCGCACGAGCGTCGAGACCGCAGGCAAAGAGTCGGGAGAAGAAGTATTGGACACCGTTGACGCTGGTGAATACCAGCCAGTGATAGCGGGGCAGGGCGGCGACGGCATCATCCATGGCCTGCCAGCGTTCCGGCGCGACCACTTGAATGGTGGGCACCTCGATGCATTCGGCGCCAAGTCCGCTCAAGCGCTGCACAAGATCGCTGGCCTGCGCGCGCGCGCGCGTCACCACGATGCGCCGGCCCAGGAGCGGGCGGCGTTCGAACCAATGCAGTTTGTCGCGCAGAGCAACCACCTCACCGACCACGATGATGGCCGGCGCCTTGATGCCGGCTTCCCGGGCGCGCTCGGCGATATCGGCCAGTGTGCCCGTCACCGTGCGCTGCCGGGATGTCGTTCCCCAGCGGATCAGGGCCGCCGGAGTCTTTTCGCCGCGGCCGTTTTCAAGCAGCATGCGGACAATGTGCGGCAGGTTTTTTACACCCATGAAAAAAACCAGTGTGCCGATTTTGGCCAGGCTGCCCCAGTCGATGCTCGACTCGCGCTTGAGCGGATCTTCGTGCCCGGTAACAAACGCCACGGTGCTCGTATGCTCGCGGTGGGTGAGGGGGATCCCGGCATAGGCGGCGGCGGCGATCGCCGAGGTCACCCCCGGCACGATCTCAAAGGGTATTCCGGCCTCGGCCAGGATTTCGGCTTCTTCACCGCCCCTGCCGAAGATGAAGGGGTCACCGCCCTTGAGGCGCGTGACGACTTTGCCCAGGCGGGCTTTGTCGAGGATCAGCCGGTTGATCTGGTCCTGCGAAAGCGTGTGATCGCCTCCTTGCTTGCCTACGTAGATCGGTTCGCAGCCGGGCCCCATGTGCGCCAGCAGGTCTTTGGACGCCAGATAGTCGTAGACCAGGACGTCGGCTGCGGCGATGCAGCGCACGCCTTTGGCGGTGATCAGTTCGGGGTCTCCCGGGCCGGCACCCACCAGATAGACGAGTCCGCTGCGCGCTTGATCAGGCATTGTGCCGCACCCTTTCCAGTATCTCTCCAGCGCCCTGGTCCAGCAACGCTTCGGCCAGGTCGCGGCCCATGTGGACGGCATCCGTGCGGATGCCTGTTCTTGTTGATTTGATGATGCGCTGCCCGTTCGGATCGGCCACCAGTCCGGTCAGGTAGACCCGTTTGCCGTCCACCTCGGCGTGCGCGGCGATGGGGACCTGGCAACCGCCTTCCAGACGCGCCAGGAAGGCGCGTTCGGCTGTGACCGCCGTACGGGTGTCGGCGTGCTCCAGCGATGCGGCCAGCGGGCCGACCAGCGGATCGTCGATGCGCGTTTCGATGCACAGGGCCCCCTGGCCGGCTGCGGGAAGCATTTGCTCCGGCGGCAGGTAGGCGCTGATGCGGTCCTCCAGGCCGAGGCGCAGGACGCCCGCCGCGGCCAGGACCACGGCATCCAGATCGTTTGCGGCCAGTTTTCTCAGTCGGGTATCGATGTTGCCCCTCAGGGGGGCGATTCTCAGGTCCGGCCGGAGTTGAAGCAACTGCGCCGTACGCCGCAGGCTGCTCGTTCCCACACGCGCGCCTTGCGGCAAGGCCGCCAGAGATCGGCAGGGGCCGGCCGCCAGGATGTCGAGCGGGTTTTCACGCTCCGGGATGGCACCGATGGTCAAACCTGAGGGCAGTTCGGAAGGCATATCCTTCATACTGTGTACGGCGAGATCGATCCGTCCGTCCAGCAATGCCTCCTCGATTTCCTTGACAAAGAGGCCCTTGCCGCCCACCCGCGAGAGCGGAACATCCTGGATTTTGTCGCCGGTGGTCTTGATAACAATCACTTCGAATGTCACGGAAGGCCATAGCCGGGCGAGCGCCGTCTGTACCCACCGTGACTGCCACAGGGCCAGCTGGCTGCCGCGGCTGCCGATGCGCAGTGTCCGCTGCATCAATGCCCGCATCCCGCGCAGCTCGATGCTTTGCAGCCGCCGCATGAAGAAGAAGACGAGCTGACGGTCTGTCCGCCGGCCCCTTTGGAAACGAACCCGCACGCCGACATCAAGCGGCAGACTTTTTGACTCTCGCAACACGGGCAGTTCGGGGTTTCCCCACTGAAAACAAGGCATTCGAATTGATGACCGCAGCCTTCACACTGGTACTCGTAAATCGGCATGGTGATTCTCCTGAAATTGTGCTCTGCGGGATCGGTGGCGCCGGGGCGCCGCGAACCGCCGCGAATGGTTTTCGCAGTAATCCCGAGTGATTCGCGGAGCCCCACTATAACGCGTGGGGCACAAAAAGCAAGCGATTCGGCGCCGGAGTGCGATCGGGTCGTATCAGGAGGCGGCGAGCTGCTGATCGGGGGCGGCCTCCGGTGCGGCGGCCGTTTGGATAAGCTGCCGGATTTCATCGATTTGGGCTGAAGAATCGAATCCGAGCGCGGCGGCCGAGGCGAATTCGGCCAGCGCTTCGTCCAGGCGGTCATACTGTTTGTAGAGACAGCCCAAACGATGTCGGTAAAGGCCGTTCCGGGGCGCCAGCAGCACACTCTGACGGCAGAGCGCCAGACATACATCGGGATTTTCGGCCCTGGCCGCATAAAGCGCACCCAGGGCCGAGAGGGCTGCGGCATCGTTGGGGTTGAGCTTGGCCGCCCTGGTCAATGCCTGGATCGCTTCAGTGAAGCGTTCCAGGCCGGTCATGCACTGACCCAGCCAGCAGTATGCGCGGGCGTTGTCGGGTTGCAGTTCCACCGCCGTCTCCAGGAAGGGCAGCGCTTCCGGCCAGCGTTCGCGTTCGACCAGCAATGCACCCAGTTGCAGATTGATTTCGAACGAACGCGGGGCAAGCGCATGCGCGGTGTTGAAAAGCGTCAGGGCCTCTTCCGGTTCGTCGGACAGGCGCTTCAAGATGCCCAGGTTGAATACGGCCATGCTGTCGTCAGTGTCGATGGTCAGCGCGGCCTGAAAACACTCGCGTGCAGCGCCGAAATCTTTGATCCGGGCCATGCAGACCCCAAGGCTGTTGTGGACGTTCACGTTGTGCGGGTCGAGGCGCAGGGCGGCCCGGTATTCGGCGATCGCGGCGCCCATGTCGCCGGCCTGATAATGTTGGTCTCCGCTGATATTGAGGCTCACCGCATCGAAGATGACGGTGCTGCCGGGCCCGAAGAAGGCGGCATGCTCGAGCGCTTTACAGGCATTGGTCAGGCTCTGGGTGCGGTTGAAGGAAATCAGGGGGAAGGCCGCGATGCCGATGGAGATGGTTTCCGGCCGTTCCGCGGCCAAATCGGCTTGCAGGGCGGCCGCCAGACCGGCGGCCTCTTCGCCGCGCACTCCGGGAAATACGCACCCGAACAGGCCCGGTCGCCAGGGAAACCATGCCGCACCCTTTTGCCTGGATTGGAGCGCATTGAGGAGGCGTTCAAGCACCGGCTGCAATTGGTCTTGTTGAACCTCATCCGAGACCGGCGAATCGATGCGGATGGCCAACACGCTGAAACTCGGCCAGTGCGCCAGGCGGTCCATCAGCGCCGGATCGATCCCTTCGGGCGGCATATCGCTCAGGTCCATCGGTGCGAAGCGCTCCTCTCCGGCCGTCCGTCCAGGACCCAGCGGACGTGCGGAGCTGTTGCGCAGGAAGGTTTCGGTTGCCGCGGACTCAGGGGGTGTGGACATCGTTGACTCCCGGATTCGAAAGGTTGAGCAGGTTTTGGCAGGCCGCCGCGATCAGCGGCAGTTCGTCATCCATGATCGTGCGCGCATCCATCAGGAACAGGTCGTTTTCAATCCGGCCGATCACGGCGGGACGGTTCCGGCGCAGCACGGATTCGATGGCATTTGCCGACATGCCGCGGATGCGCAGGCTCACGCCGCAGCTGGGCAGAATCAGGGTGGGGAGCGAACCTCCTCCCGCCTGGGATTGCAGATCGTACAAATCGACCTGCAGCCGCGTGTCGGCCATGGCCTCCAGTTCGGCGGCCAGTTGCCGGGCGCGGCGTTCGACCTCGGGTCGGGTCATGGTCAGCATGCGCAAGGTCGGAATCTGGTCGATCGCCCCGCGTTCGTCGCGATAAAGCCGCAAGGTTGCCTCGAGGGCGGCGAGGGTCAGCTTGTCGATGCGCAATGCACGGGTCAGCGGATTGGACTTGATGCGTTCAATGATGTGCGCCTTGCCGACGATCAGGCCCGCCTGGGGTCCGCCGAGCAGTTTGTCGCCGCTGAAGGTCACCACGTCGGCACCGGAAGCCACCGACTGCTGCACGGTCGGTTCGCTGGAAAGACCGTAGCGGGTCAGATCGATGAAATTGCCGCTGCCCAGATCTTCCATTACCGGCAGGTTGAATCTTCTGCCTAATCCGACCAGATCGGCCAGGGGCACGGCTGCCGTGAAACCGACGATGCTGTAGTTGCTGGTATGCACCTTGAGGAGCAAACCGGTGTTGCTGCCGACGGCGTTCTCATAATCGCGCAAATGGGTCCGGTTGGTAGTGCCGATCTCCTTCAGAATGGCGCCGCCTTTTTCCATGACGTCGGGTACGCGGAACGATCCGCCGATCTCGACCAGTTCGCCGCGCGAGATCACCACTTCTTTGCCGCGCGCCAGTGTGTCCAGGCATAAGAGCACCGCCGCCGCGTTATTGTTGACGGCCATGGCCGCTTCCGCACCGCTCAGTTCGCACAGAAGGCCTTCCACGGCGCTGTAGCGCGACCCACGCCGCCCGCGCACCAAATCGAATTCAAGGTTGGAGTAGCGCTGCGCAATCGCCGCCATGTGGTCGAGGGCCGGTTGCGCCAGGCGCGAGCGTCCAAGATTGGTGTGCACCACGACGCCGGTGGCATTGATCACGGTTTGCAGTCGATAGGCCTGCAATCCCGCGGCGCGTTGGACCACTTTCGGCAGGAGGGCCGCCACCGTAAAGCCCTCCGCATCGGCAGGGGTCGCGCCGGGTTCGAGGATGCGCTGCCGCTCGGTTTCCAGCACTTCGCGGATGGCGCGGGTGAGCACGGATTTGGGAAGATCCTGCAGCGCCTCGATTTTACGCGCCGCGGCGATCAGTCGGTCAACGGCCGGTAACTGCTTCAGTAACGCGTGTTGACGAGTGATCGACATCATGCCGAATGCGTGTCCGCCGCCGTACCGGCTGATTCCTGAAAAAGGGCAAGGGGCACCATGTCGACCAGTTCGGTGAAGTCGGCGGCCGAAAGATCGAGTGCGGCGAAATGCTGCTGCAACTGGTGGGTATCGACCCGTTCCACTTCCAGCCCGATTTGAAAGCGCGACAGCAGCAGATCGGCCAGGTAGATGATCACCGCGAGCGGCGAATGGGCCGCCGTCTTGCCCGGATAATGGTGGTAGCGGATGGCCAGCCGCAGTGATTCGGGAAAGCTCCATTGCTGGGCCAGAAGGCGTCCGACCTCGGTGTGGTCGATGCCGAAGAGCCGGCGCTCGATGGCCATCACACTTTCTCCCTCTTCGATGACCTTGCGGTAAAAAAGCGGATAGACCTTGGCGACATACTGATCGAGCACAACCTTGCCGATGTCGTGCAGCAGTCCGGCGGTGTAGGCGCGGTCCGGATCGACCTTGCCGGTTTTGCGGGCCAGTGCTTCGGCCAGATGTGCGCAACTGATGGAGTGGTAATAGAGCCCGCCTTTGCACAATGAGTAGCCCTGGCCGCTTCCCTGATTGAAGTAGCTCTGCACTGCGGCCGAAAGGATCAGCTTGACCAGCGTGTCCTCCCCCAGGAAAACCAGGGCATGGTCCAGAGAGTCGATTTTCTGGCGCACGGCGAACATGGCCGAATTGGCCAGCTGCAGGATGCGGGCGCTGATCACTTGATCCTTGCGAATTTCTTCGGACACCTGATGGATGTTGAAAACCGGCTCCTCCATCAGGCGCAGCACCTTGAGCGCGACCTGGGGAATCGGCTTGAGGTTGTCCATCGCCTGCTTGATTTCGGCGGCGCTGGGCGTGCGGACATCCACCGGTTCGTTCAGCCGGCTGTAACCGGCCGGCTCCACACGGCATTCACCGTTAGTCATATTCAGATCCATGGAACTGGTGAAGAACCCGCCGGTTTCGGCATACGCGATGGCGATTTTTTCGGCGGCCAGGATTTGGCGCACTTTCTCCACCGTACGGCCGCCGATATCCAGGTCGAGGTCCTGCCGACTCAGCGGCCCAACCAGTGCGCCGCCCGCCAGGTAGGCCTTCAGGCGCTCTCGCCGGGCGCCCGCCCTCACCAGCGCCTGTAAGAAAAGCGGAATGCCGGTGGCGGCGTATTTTTCGGGCGCGGTGGCGCTCAACGGCGATGTCGGTTCGGGCAGCAGCAGATGGATGATGCCGCCGATGCCCGTTTCTTCGCAATAAAGGGCCACTCCCACACAAGTCCCCAGGTAGGCTTGCAGGATAATCGGCTGCGCCTCACTGACCCGGAAGGTTCCGGAGGCCACATGTTGTATGGAAAGCATCGTCATCACAGGGACCCCGCCGCGCGGTGCGCTTCGAAGCCTCTTGCTACCATAAATTTCTCATATAATTCAATCATTTTATGTCCTGATCAGCATTTGTACGGAGTGTCTTTCGAAACGCGCCGGGTTGGGTTATAAAGCCGGATCACGGACGCTTCTATCACTATCGACCTTGAGGGTAAAAACATGAAAGCCGGTAAAGACTATCTTATTTTTGCGCTGGATGTCGACTCGGCCGAAGCGGCGCGCGCCTGGGTGATGCGCCTGCGGGACCACGTGAGCATTTTCAAGATCGGCCTGGAGTTGTTCATCCGTTGCGGGCCGGAACTGGTGGAATGGGTCGTGGCGCGGTCCGCCGGCGGCGTGTTTCTCGATCTCAAACTGCATGATATCCCGGCCACCGTGCAACGCGCCATGGCGGCCGTGGCCGCACTGAAGCCGAAATTCACCACGGTCCATTGCGGCGAAAACCGCGCCATGCTGGATGCGGCCGTGCGGGCTTCGGGAGCGGTCGACGTGCTGGGGGGCACCGTGCTCACCACCGTCTCTTCCGCGGACCTGGAGGCCGCGGGCGACCCGCAGGCGCAGGCCGCCGATCCCGGGCGCCTGGTTTTATTCCGCGCCGGATTGGCCCGTGCGGCCGGTTTAAGCGGCATCGTCTGTTCGGGCCACGAGGTCGGCCTGGTGCGGCGGCACTTCGGTCCGGATTTTATCACGGTGACACCAGGAATTAGACCGGCCTGGGAGGACATGTCGCGGCAGGATCAGCAGCGGGTGGTCACACCGGCCATGGCCGTGGCTGCAGGTGCCGACTATATCGTGATCGGCCGCCCCATCCGGGATGCCGCCGACCCGGCCGCCGCGGCCGCGCGTATCGCTGCGGAAATCGAGGAAGCCGCCGGCGCGAGCTGACGGCGGTCAGTTAACAGGAGGCGACGCAACGAACGGAGCGCCGCGTGCACGATATCCCGCCTCCGGTCCGGTGCTTGTCTTCAGAAAAGATGCCCGAAGCGCCACAACGTCAATCCCAACCCCGCCAGACCCAGAAGTAGAATGAGCACCTGTTGAACAGGGCTGAATGCCGGCATTTTCTTGCGGAGCGCGGTGAACCGGCGCCTCATCAGTCCTCGGCATCCAAACCGAAGGCCGTATGCAGAACACGCACCGCCAGTTCGGTATACTTCTCGTCGATGGCGCACGAGATGCGGATTTCCGACGTGGCGATCATGATGATGTTGATGTTTTCGCGCGCCAGGGTATTGAACATGACCGAGGCCACGCCGGCGTGGTTCTTCATACCCACGCCGATCACCGATACCTTGGCGATGTTCATATCGCCCAGTACGCCGTCGGCCCCGATCCCGCCTGCGATCTTCTTCCCGATTTCCATGGTGCGTTTGAAATCTGCTTTGGGTACGGTAAAAGAGATATCCGTCTTGCCGCCCTGACGGGTATTCTGGATGATCATATCCACAACGATGCCGGCTTCGGCGATGGGTGAAAAAATCTTGGCGGCGATGCCCGGCTGGTCGGGCACCTTGGTGATCGTTACGCGGGCCTGATTTTTGTCCTGAGCCACGGCGGAAACGACCAGTTGCTCCATTCCCGAATCTTCACTGACGACCATGGTACCCTCCTCATCGCTGAAGGACGACCGGACATGCACGGGTATGTTGTACTTTTTGGCGAAGCCCACCGACCGGATCTGCAGAACCTTGGCGCCCAAGCTGGCCATATCGAGCATCTCGTCGTAGGAAACGGTCTTGAGCTTGCGGGCCTTGGGGCACACGTTTGGGTCGGCGGTGTACACGCCGTTCACGTCGGTATAGATTTCGCAGACATCGGCGTTCAGCGCCGCGGCGATGGCCACGGCCGACGTATCCGACCCGCCGCGACCCAGCGTGGTGATGTTGCCTTTGATGTCTTCGCCCTGGAACCCGGCGACCACGATGATGGTGCGCTTTTGAAGCAGTTCGCGGATACGTCCGGTTCCGATTTCCAGAATGCGCGCATTGCCGTAGTCGCCGTCGGTGACCACCTGGGCCTGGTGGCCCAGCATCGAGCAGGCGTTATAGCCCATATCGATCAGCATCATGGCCAGGAGCGCAGCGGTGGTCTGCTCGCCTGTGGCCAGAAGCACGTCCAATTCTCGTTTCCGCGGTTCCGGGGCAGCTTTGCGGGCCAGCTCGATCAATCCGTCCGTGACCCCGGCCATCGCAGACAGGATGACCACCATGTTGTGCCCCTGATCGTAAGACTTGGTCACACGCACGGCGACATTGCGGATGCGGTCGACATTCGCTACAGAGGTGCCTCCATATTTTTGAACCACGAGCGCCATTTGCTGCATACTCCTATTCTAAACCGTTGCACATGCCGGAACCGATTCGGGCCAGCTTGTCTATCAGATTGTCTCCTTCAAGTCCATGGCCAAAAAAACGCAGGCAGCGGTGGTCATGCGGCAGGCACTTGAAGTCGATATGCAGGGCGTCCGGCGGCCAATAATCCGCCTCCAGCCGTTCGGCCCACTCCACGGCCAAGACGGCCGGACGCGTCAGCAGTTCCCATAACCCGATGTCATCCGCATCCTCGATCGTTTCAAGACGGTATAAATCGACATGCAGCAGGGCGAGGCGGCCGGGGTACTCGTGGATCAGGGTGTAGGTGGGGCTGGTGATGTCGAAGTCCGCGGGAACTTCCAGGCCGCGGGCCAGCCCCTGGACGAAACAGGTTTTGCCGCTGCCCAGACCGCCGGTCAGCAGCAGCACCCGGCCGTTCAGCAACAGGCGGCCCAATGCGGCGCCCATGGCACGTGTCTGGTCCTGTGCGCAACTGCGGAAGCAATATTCGAAATCGTGTGCCATGCAGGCCCATCACCATTGAAGCTCGAAAGGGGCGGGCGGATCGGCGAGGGTATCCCGGATGGCGAACGGAACCGCATCGAGCACCTCTCCGGCAAGATAGCCGTAGGGACGCTCGCGGGCCAGGCGATCGGCCGCCGCTCCATGAATATAGGTTCCGGCCTGAGCAGCGGAAAGGGGCGTGCAGCCCTGGGCCAGGAGTCCTGCGATCACGCCGGTCAGGACATCGCCCATCCCTCCGCTGGCCATGCCGGGGTTGCCGGTCGGATTGATCCAGACCCGTCCGCCGGGTTCGGCCACGACCGTGCGTGCCCCCTTCAACACCACCACGGCCTCGAAGTCGGCCGCGATGCGGCGGGCCGCCTTCAGGCGGTCGCGTTGGACCGCGTCGGCACTGCAGCCGATCAAGCGGGCGGCTTCGCCCGGGTGGGGCGTAAGCACCAGGGGCGCCGGGCGGGCAGCCGCCGCTTCGGCTTCGCCGGCGACGTTGTTCAAGCCGTCGGCATCCAGAACCAGCGGCAGATCTATTTCGCGAAGAATGCGCCGGACCAGGTCGCGCGTTGCGGGCGCCGTACCCAGGCCGGGTCCCAGGGCCAGAACGCGCTTGCCCGCGGCGGCCGCGGCAATGGTGTCGAAGGCCGCCAAGGTGAGCAGGCCGTCGCCGGCATCGGGCAGGGGCAGGGTCATGGCTTCGATCGTATGGGCCTCGACCACCGGATTCAAACAGCCGGCAATGCCGAGCGAGACCAGTCCTGCCCCGGCGCGCAGGGCCGCGGCGCTGGCCAGGACTGCAGCGCCGGTTTTCCCCGGCGCTCCGGCCACGACCAGCACATGTCCGTGGCTGCCTTTATGGCTGTCGGGAGCGCGGCGCGCAATCAGTGGGCGCACGTGTTGAGCAGTGATCAGCATCTGGCGTGGATCGACCGATTGCGGCACGGCCGGCGGAATGCCGATGTCGATCACGTCCAGGGTTCCGCAGAATTGAACACCGGGAAACACCACGTGACCGATTTTGGGGTATCCGAAAGTGGCGGTTGCCGCAGCCCGAACACAGGCGCCGCAGGGATGGCCGGTATCCGCATTCAGTCCCGAGGGGATATCCACGGCCAGAACGGGGCGGCCGAGCGCGTTGACGAATTCGATCACCTGCCGGAAGTAGCCTGTCACTTCGGCGGTCAACCCGGTTCCCAGCAGCGCATCGATCCAACTGGCACAGCGCTGCATTTCTTGCGTGTGTCGGCTGAAATGGTCGGTATCGGGGATCTCGATCAGCGGCACGCCCCATCGGGGCAGCAGCCGCAGATTGGCGGCGGCATCGCCCTGCACGCGGCTTTGCCCGCTCAGCAGGAAAACCCGCACATCGATGCCGCGCTGCGCGAGGCAGCGCGCGATGACGAACCCGTCACCACCGTTGTTGCCGCGTCCGGCGAGGACGCCGACCGTTCCGGGGGCCTGCGGATAGATCCGCTTCAGAAAGCAGCGCGCCGCGCCGCGGCCGGCGTTCTCCATGAGCAATCGTCCGGGAAGATCGAACTGTTCGATGGTCATGCGATCCATGGCCTGCATTTCAGAGGCGGTGACGATGAGCATACGGTTCCTTTACACGGTTGTCTGAAAGTGGCTTTCGACGGGTTTCCGTCATCGGGGCGAGAGGGGCGTCGTTAAACGCCTGAACGGATCAGCGCAATCATCTCCCTGACGGCACGGTCGAGACCCAACAGCAGGGCGCGCGCCAGAATGTCTCGGCCGATGCTGAATTCGTCGATTTCCGGAATGCCGCCGAAAAGTTTGATCAGCCGGTAATCAAGTCCCCTGCCGACGGCGATGTGAATGCGCAGCTTGTGCGCCATCTTGACCGTATCCACGATCCGGCTGAGTTCCTGGTGCTGGGTTTGGGGTGTGGTCGCTGCACGCAAACGCCCGGCGTGGATCAGTACCCAGTCGGCGCGCAGCTGATGCGCCAGCTTGGCCTGGTGCGGGTCGGGCTGAATGCACAGTCCGACGCTGATGTTGTTGGACTGCAGGGTGTCGATGATTTCGTACAGCGTCTTGCCCTGGGCCCCCAGATCCAGGCCGGTTTCGACGGGCGCCTCCTTGCGGATCTCCGGCATCAGCACCACGCGCTGGGGTTTGATGTCGAGTGCATTGCCGACCATCTCCGAGGAGGCCGCCATATGAAGAATCAGGCGCGTGTGCACCGTCTGGCGCAGCAACCGCACATCTCTTTCGGTCAAATCGCCGCGGTCCTCACGCAGGTAAACACCGATGCCGTCCGCGCCGGCCAGTTCGGCCAGCGTAGCGGCCGAAACCGGATCGGGGGTCGTGCTCTGCATCGCCTGGCGAAGCGCCGCGACATGGTCGACCATCACAGTTAAACTGGGCATCGCTTCTCCTCCGATTGTGGGTCGGTAAGCGGCCGTACTCTGCTTCAGCGGTTCGCAGCGGATGGCCGGCCGGCTTTGTTTCGGGCTTTCGATTGGGCTGCTTTCGTCCGCCCGGCGGGCGAAACGGCCGTTTGCGCGTCGATCAACGCCAGCAGCGCGTCGCTCTTGGCTTTCATCGCACGGGCTTTGGCTTTGTCGCGGACATGATCATATCCGAAAAGGTGCAGAATGCCATGGATCATCAACTGGTCGAGGCGGGTTTCCATCGTCAGGCCGCCCGCCTCGGCCTCCGCGGCGCAGGTGTCCATCGATATCACCACATCGCCCAGAAGGTGCGGGTTGATCTGGCTGCACGCGCCCTCGCGCATTGCGAACGAGATCACATTGGTCGGTCCGCGGTGGTGGAGATACGACTGATTGAGTTGGGCGATGCGTTCGTCATCCACCAGGACCAGCGAAAGTTCTCCGTCAGGAGAGCCCAAGGCGCTTAAGATGGCTTTCGCCTTTTTTTGGAGCGCCCTCTTCCTGACGCGGTGCCTTGTCTGCTGGTTGTCGATCAGAACTGCCATTTTTACCTTTCACATCCTCCTTGTTGGCGGCTTCGGCGTACTCGATGCGATGGTGATGGATTCCGTACAGGATTTTGTTGAAGCTCTTCGCAATCCGGTGAAGGTCCTTGAGCGTGAGTTCGCATTCGTCGAGCTGCCCGTCGGAGAAAATCTTATTGATCAGGTGCTGCACCAGCCCCTGAATGCGGGCCGGTGTGGGGTTTTCCAACGTACGCGAGGCGGCTTCGACCACATCGGCCAGCATGACCAGCCCCGCTTCG
Source organism: Pseudomonadota bacterium (assembly GCA_023435265.1). GTDB lineage: Bacteria > Desulfobacterota > Desulfobacteria > Desulfobacterales > Desulfosarcinaceae > UBA2230. Next base: position 57,519 of record JAEYRZ010000174.1, on the reverse strand, counting down.
CGGGTTTGCGGTTTGGGGCCTGGATAGCGGAAATGATCCACTTTGACGCCGGCACTGCCCTTTACCTGTCTGGCTTTCTCATAAAAGTAGCTGATCAGGCTGGTGCCGTGATGCTGCTGGATCGTATCGATGATCGCCTGGCCCAGCTTGTTCTTGCGGGCGATCTCGATGCCGTCCTTGATGTGGGCGATCAGAATGAGGCTCGACATGGACGGCGCGAGCTTGTCGTGCTTGTTGCGGCCGTTGGTTTGATTTTCGATGAAGTACAGCGGCTTCTTGACCTTGCCGATATCGTGGTAGTAACCGCAAACCTTCGCCAGCAGCGGATTGGCGCCAATGTCGGCCGCTGCGGCCTCCACCAGCGAACCCACGATGACCGAATGGTGATAGGTGCCGGGCGCTTCCAGCATCAGCTGGCGCAGAATCGGCCGGTCCAGGTTGGCAAGTTCGAGAAGCGTGATATCGGTGGTGAATCCGAATGCCATTTCCATGAGCGGTGCGCTGCCGAGCGTGATGATGGCGCTGGCGATGCCGCCCAGAAATGCCATGCTCCAAATCCACAGTAGATCCATGGCCGCAAAATCCGACGCATAGATGCTCAGCACGGTGGCCACGACCATGTTCAGCAGGCCGAGCTTGGCGCCCGCGATGATGAACGCCTTGCGCTCGCGGTGGTGCCGGACCCAGTAGGCGGCCATGGCGCTGTTGATCAGGAAGAAGATAAAGAAGTCCAGGCCCTGGCCGATCAGCATGGCCGAGCACAATCCACCGATCAGGCCGAAGGGCAGGGCGATTTCGAATCCGATGAAGATGCACACCAGCATGGCGCCGACCGCCGCCGGCACGGCATAAACAACGGCGTCGTCCGGGATGGCGAAGGCGCTGTTGGAGACCAGCAGGTCGGAGAGTCCGTCCACCATTTTGACGATCAGAAAGACCATCACCATCGCCACGGCCATGAACAGCAGGTTGCGGTTGGTATCGAGGCGGGCATGCTGGGGATGGCGGAGGTAGAGCCAGTGGGCACCCGCCAGCAACAAGGCCAGGATAACGGCGGCGCCCACGCCCGAAGCGGCGATGCGCCTGTTTTCCGCCTGGCTGCGCATCGCTTCGAGCTTCAGGAGATGCTCATTCGTTACGCGTTCTCCTTCGCGCAGGACCATTTCGCCCGCCTTGACCTGGAACATGACCGGTTTCAGATCGGCCAGTGCCTGGCCCCGGCGCCGCTCGGTTTCATTGCGGTTCATGGTGATGTTGGGCTGCAATGCGCGCTGGATCAAATCCACGAGCAGGTTGGTCACATTGTAATTCAAATCCCGCACCAGCGGTTCGGCCGTAACCCGCACCATGGTTCTGGCCTGGTCGGGACCATAGTACTGCCGGAGGCTGAAAACGGTTTTTTCCGTCTGGTTCACCACGTTGCGCAGCGTGATGCCTTTATCGAGTTCCCGAAGCAGGATCTCCTTGTTGGCGACTACTCCGTTGTCCAGTATCTCTTCGATGATGCGCACCGCCAGTTGCGCCAGCTGAGGGGAAAATCCTTCGTTGATCAGCAGCTTAAGGGCGCCACGGCTCAATTCGAAGCCGGTCTGCGTTTCGAATCGCGCCTTCTGGGTCCACAGTGCGTTCTCCCGCTCGCTGCGCCAGTTCCGGTCGCCGGCACTCTCCCCTCCGGCCGGCGCAGAGGGCGGCCGCTGGTGATCGGCGTTGAAGTCGAGCAGGGAGTTCCGCATCTCGGCGAATGCGGCATTCATTTGGTTCGTCAGGCGATGGGCAACGCCGGGATCGTAATCGTAAACCGTCAGGATCCGGTCGGCGGTCGCCTGGCGGCTGGCCTCGGTCGCCTCCTGGTCTTCGACGAAAAAGTCTTCGGAGGCCTTGACGTCATACGCGGCGATATCGCCAAGTCGATAGCGGTGCGGCTGGATCAACAGGTTGGGGTAGAGCAGCAAGAGAAAAAGCGCCACCAGCAGAACCAGCAAAAACCAGCGCACGGCCCTGTCGGGCAATGCGGCGAAACGGTATCCTTTTATTTTACTTTCACTGCCCATCATAGAGAGACATTTTCAAGGCGTCACCGCAGGCTTGCCGTTTGCCGCCTCGGCTTTGAGCCGGGTCGCCGCTTCATACGCCTGGATGATGTCCTGCACCAACCGGTGCCGGACCACATCCCTTTGTGTGAAATAGACAAACCGGATTCCTTCTATATGCGCCAGAATTTGCTTGGCCTCCACGAGACCGGAAGATTTATGAGCGGGCAGGTCGATTTGAGTGATATCGCCGGTGATCACGGCTTTCGAATTGAAGCCGATGCGCGTAAGAAACATCTTCATCTGCTCGGAGGTGGTGTTCTGCGCTTCGTCCAGAATCACGAAGGCATCGTTGAGCGTGCGGCCGCGCATGAAGGCGATGGGGGCCACCTCGATGATCCCTTGCTGCATCAGGCCGGAAACCTTTTCGAAGCGCATCATGTCATGCAGCGCATCGTAGAGCGGCCGCAGGTAGGGATCGACTTTCTCGGCCAGATCGCCGGGCAGGAAACCAAGCGTTTCGCCGGCTTCCACAGCCGGGCGGGTCAGGATGATGCGGGTGACCGCCCCCTTGGTCAGTGCGGCCACCGCCATGGCCATGGCCAGATAGGTTTTTCCCGTTCCCGCCGGGCCGACCCCGAACACGATGTCATGGGTGCGGATGGCATCGATATAATCTTTCTGGTTGCGGCTTTTCGGGGTAATGGTCTGTTTTTTGTTGGTGATGTAGACGGTATCGAGAAAAATATCCTTTAATTGCGCATTGTGGTCTGCGCTCAGAAGCCGCAGGGCGTAATCGATATCATTGGGGTAAATGGGATAACGTTCTTTGAGCAGCCCGTACAGCTGGGTCAGAAGTCTCTGGGCAAGGGCAACGGCGAATTCTTCCCCTTGAAGGTGGACGGTATTGCCGCGGGCCTGAACCTGCATGGCCAGGCTTTGACTGATGCGCTGAAGATTGGCGTTGTGTTCGCCGAACAGCTGTCGGGCAAGCTCGACATCATTGAACGTAATTTTGGTTTGGTGTTGTTCCGAATGCATTAAAATCCGGCCCTGGCGGCCTTCTCCTCCGTACGCATCGATTTTTGATTCATCGCTTTTTGCTGGCGCGGTTTTCACAATTGCCGTATCGTCATCTGCAATGTGCCGCCGGAACATATCCGAGGCAGAAAAAGTAACCAATTTTTCAGCCGATTGCAAACGGCAATTCGAAATCGCAGGATCGGGATGAATCAAGCCGGTCCAAATCTCCGGCGACCGGTCCGTTCAATTCTCCTTGACGCCCCGGGGAGGCCTCTGTTAAACGGGGGCGCGGTTTCTGCCCCGCTGGATCGCGAGTTAAGTACCGGAAAAGGTGGAAAAATGAATCTGCTGGATTTTGGCGTCATCATCATACTGGGGGTTTGCCTGGTGCGCGGTATTTTTCGCGGGCTGGTCAAAGAACTCTCTTCGCTGATCGGGGCTCTTGGCGGTCTTTACGCGGCCTACGCCTACTATCCGCGCATCGCTCAACCACTGTCGCGCTGGATCGCCGATCCGGCTTACGCCAACATCGCCGCCTGCCTGCTGCTTTTTTCGGGCGTCTTCATCGTCGTGGGGATCCTGGGGGTGATCATCAAATATTTGATGAATATTTCTTTCCTGGGGTGGACTGATCGGATCAGCGGCGCTTTTTTCGGCGCCGTCAAGGGTATACTGCTGGTCTCGGTACTGATCCTCGTCCTTACGACTTTTTTGCCGAAGAATGCCGCGATTGTCCGCAACTCGGTTTCCGCCCACAGCTTCATGCGGATCAGCGCGACGCTCGCACTGGCCGCCTCCAAGGATATGCGGACCCTTTTCAGCTATAAAATGAAGGAACTCAGCAAGTCGTGGCAGGAGAAAAAATCTTGAACCCGACGCCTTCAATCGAGGCGCTCTTCGATCTGATCGCCCGGTTGAGGGGAGAGAACGGGTGCCCCTGGGATCGCAAGCAGACGGCACGCACCCTCTCCATCTACTTGATCGAAGAGGTCCATGAGCTGGTCGAGGCAATTTCCGCCGAGCAAACCGAATCCATTCTGGAAGAACTGGGCGATGTTCTTTTCCAACTTGCGTTCATCGTACGGCTTTTCGAAGAAAAGCGGCAGTTCGGTTTTCAGGATGTCCTCGCCTGCAATATCGAAAAAATGATTCGCCGCCATCCGCACGTCTTCGGGCCGGACAAGGTCGAAACGGCCGCTGAAGTCAAAAAGCAGTGGCGCGAAATCAAACAGAAGGAAAAAGGCAGCCCCGACTCGCTCATGGACAGCGTACCGAGCGGTATGTCCGCCCTGATGCGCGCCTACCGAATCTCCGAAAGAGCGGCGTCGTCGGGATTCGATTGGGACTCTTTGAGCGGCGTGATGGGGCAGGTGGAATCGGAACTCGCAGAATTCAGGGCGGAAATCAAGAAGGACCCGACAGCCCTCAGCGCCATGCTGGAACTCGGCGATCTCCTGTTCACCCTGGTCAACGTCGGCCGGTTGGCCGGAATTCATCCGGAGACGGCCCTTGCGGAGTCGACCCGCAAGTTCATCCGACGCTTCAAAAGCATGGAGGCGATGGCCGCCCGTCAAAACCGCCGTCTGGACCAGTTGCCGCGCGACGAATTGGAGCAGTTGTGGGAAACCGCCAAGCGGCATTCCTGAGGATTTCGAGAGTTTGAGAAAAGGCAAACCGGCCACGGCCGGTTTGCCTTTATCGAGAGCGGAGCTTCAATTTGGATCAGGCGCGTTCGTCAACCGGTTTGTGGGAGGGCGGAATGCTCAGAATCAAGTCGCCTTTCTGATCGTACTTTTCGAAGATGATCTGATTTCCATCCACCACATACCTGGAAGAATCCTCCTCTTTTGGCTTTCTTTCCCTGGCGCGGTTGCCGGACTCAGACTTCTCCACCGGCCGGGCTTGACGAATCACGTCAGCTCTATGCTGGCTGAACTCTCTTTCGTGAATGAGCCCGCCGGGATCAAGCTTCGCCGCAATCCGCACGGCGCCCTCACTGATGTTGTTGATCATCGGTCATCCCCCTTTCTGCCTCCTCGCGAGCGCGGCCCTATTCGTTGCCCTCCTTTGCAGCGTGACCGCAACCTGGCGCGCCGGCCTTCTGATGCGTGCTATCGTCTTCGCCGCCGAGGGCGGCCTTCAATGTCCGGATCTCGAAAGTTCCGGTTATTTTGCAGTTGTGCTCATCGATACGCGTGTAGGTGAACTGATCGAGCAGCGCATTCCGGCCCTTTGTGGCGGGGGGCGCCAAACAACCCCAAAGAGCGTCTTCGAACCGCGAGCGGACTCCATTCCGGGTGATTCGGTCCACAATATCCGCCGACACCTGATCCACAATGGCCTGACGCTGTTCGTTATCGGCGGACCGGCTGGGGGTGCGGCCGGTCAGAATGGATTCGGGCGGGTGCTTCGATTCCGTCCCGGGCCGGCCGATCAGTTGCTTCTGGTAGGCGTTCAACACATTGAGGATCTGATAGTTGTGAATGTACATAGCGGTTCCTCCGGTCATGATATCGACCGGAACGCAACCGACTTTAGGAAAAAATGGACCCGAAACATGCTGAACGACTATCAGGAGCCGTTTGGAGGATTGAAATCGAAGGGTGATGATGGATGGATGTCGGATGCCCGGCATTGCAGCGGCGGTCGTCCTAACCGGGAGGACACTCGGCCTGCGACGCCCCCGGTCGGAAAAATTTGCGGATGAAGAATGCGTGGCTGTCGAAAGCGATTGGCGGGAGCTGCTCATGGTCGAACCAAGCGGCCTGCTGCGCGTCGTCACCGGCGACCAGGTCGCCGTGAAATTGCCGGACGAGGTAGCCGACCATCAAAATGCTGTCATAGTAGGCGGAAGGCGTTCCGCAGACACCCAGCAGGCATTCGATTGTTCCTGCCAGACCGGTTTCTTCGGCCAACTCCCGCAGTGCACCCGCTTCGGGGCTTTCGCCGATTTCGATGAAGCCTCCCGGCAGGCACCACTCCCCCTTCCGGGGATCGACGCTGCGTTGGACCAGAAGCACCTGTTCGCGGGGGTTCACGACCAGCACACAGGTCGCCGGGAGCGGGTTCTCATAAATCGTACTCCGGCACCCGTCGCAATATAGACGCCGGCGCCCCTCGACCCATTTGCGCTGCAGCGGGGCGCCGCAGAAGTGACAGTGATTTTTCTGTCGCACGTGCGACCCCTTTCATGAAAAAAGGGGTGAACGGCAGGTCGCCGCTTGCCACCCCTTTCGTACGCGTCGATCCAGAAGTATCGCGCCTCAGTCCTCGAAATTACCCGCCGGTCCTTTATCCGTGTTCAAGTGCCTGGCGCGTTCGATGATTTTCTCGGGGGTCCAATCCAGCGGGTCTTCAATCCGTTGCGCCTTCGATCCCGGCACATGGGAACCCGCCTTCAGAATGGCATCGATGGCGATCGAGGCGGTATCCTGGGCATTGAAGACGGTGGTCAGCATATGAAACACGAACGCTTCAACGCGATCGGTCATACGCTCGCGCACTTCCTGAGGCTGGCCCAGGAGCTTGCTTTCGAACGGCAGGTTGAGTTTTTTGAAATTTCCGGCGCTCCAGCCCTGTTTTTCGGCGTAGGCTTTCATACGGGCCCACATCGGTTCGGTTACGCCTTCGCCTTCGACCTTTATGAACTGACCGTCCGCATCCTGAATCGCGTTACCGTAATCGTTGACCTTCAGTCCCCAGGAGATCATTTGCAGGGCGGTGGCCACATTTGCCTTTGTCGTCCGGGTCTGCTGGGCGATCTGGCGCAGGCGGTCCGAACTGTTGCCCGAAGTGCCGTGTTGGGCACCCGAAACCTGATAGGGCGCCAACGCGTCATGGATCGCGGCCGTCAGTTCGACCTGGATGCCCTGATCGCTTGCTTCGATGCCGTGGGTGGTTCCGTTATTGAGTGCAATCCAGTTGGGGAAAATGCCGTGCGCATTCAGCCCCCGGATCAGGAAAAGGGCCTCTTCTTTCGTGCTGAGACCGGCTTTGCCTTTGATTTCACCGACTTCGGTTTCCAGTCCGGCCCAGGCGGGAACAAGGGGAGCCAACTCGATGCTGGCCAATAGATTCTGGTCGTCGGGCAAATGCGACGCGTCGATGGCAATGGAGGTGATGCCGGCATCGAACATCGAAGGGATCTCGGTTTTCGCGGATTCGATATCTTCGCGCTTTTTTATCCCGTAGTGGTCGGCATGGATCGCCACCGGAACGGTGATTTTGAGTTCGTTGCAGAAAGCATCCACCGTGCGGGCGATATTCCAGAAGTTGATGGCACAGTATGCATCCGCGCCGCCTTCCGATTTGGCGATTTCGATGATCAACACCGAGTTGGCGCGCTGGGCCGCCTTGAGCGCCCCGCGGATGACGAAAGCGTTTCTGCCGTTGGCAGCCATGCAGATCGACTTGCCTTTGGTGAGCATTGCCAGATCGATATACTTGCCGCTGACCAGCAGCGCCCGCGAATTGGGGAACAAGCGCACCATATTGGGGGGGCGGCCGACGGCCAGGGCTTGCTTGAAAACGGCATCGGGTATCTTCGACATGCTCTCTTCTCTCCTTTCAAAAACGTGAAACGGACAGCGCCCTGCGCGAACGGGCCTGCGCTCGACCGGGCTTGAAAATTCCGGGTCAGGGCTTTTTTTGACCTTCGGACTGCATGGCGTCCATTCGTTCGGTAAACGTTTTTAGATCGGCCGTATAGGCATCGCGTTTTTCTTCGTAGGCTTGTATCCGGGCGTTGAACTGCACGATTTTTTCATTGTACTGCTTGATCTGGTCGCTCGTGACGGCCTCCTTTTTCTGGTCGTCCAACCGGCCCCGCTCCGTCATCAGGTTTTCATACTCCTGGTTCAAGGATTTCTCACGTTCCTGCAGTTGCTTTCGTTCGGCTTCCAGCTGAGAAGCGGAGAGGCCGGAGGCCTGATCCGGTTTCCGAACCCCCTCGGGTGCCGCCGTGCTCTGGGATTCCTGGTAGGATTGCACCGTTGTGCGTTGATCGGCCGGGACCTTACTCAAGTCATCGGTGAAGATCACATTGCCGTGCTGGTCGACATACCGATAGAATTCCGCCTGCCCCAGGCCCGGGTGCATGAGCAGAAGTGCCGCTGATACAATCATGATCGCTGCTTTCATTATCCACCTGTTTGATCCGGGGTGAGCGACTGTGGGGCGGTCCATCTGTGGTGCGGTTCTTGGACCGGAGGGCGTCACCCGATAGGGTTCAATTCGCATGGGAAGTCGGATGGGTCGCTGTCCTCCTCATCAACAATGTCATTTTATACGGTTTTCAGAGCAAGCCTGTCAAGCGGGGGTCACACAGACCCTATCTGGCATTAATGTTTGACAATAATTGCTCATAATGTAAATTGTAAGCTCAAAAAAACATGGTGGATTTCCGATTTCGACGACGCGTTCGCGGAATGAATTCATATGCAAAGAATCCGGGCGAAGTTCTTTTGGTATCTGGTGATCGTTTTTCTGGCGGGTTGTATGACCCGTCCGATGGAAAAACCTGCCGAAATCGATCTGGGTCAACCCGGTGATCGACTGTTTTTAACCGCCGAGCAGTTCCTGTCCCAGAACAAAGCGGCCGAGGCCCTTGCGGGCTACGCCCAATATCTGGCCGAATTCCCTCAGGGCCGGCATGCCGACAATGCATTGCGGCGAATGGGGTCGATTTATGAGGCCCAAGGTCAACCGGATACCGCACTGGCTTTCTACCAGCGCCTGTTGAACGAATTTGCGGACAGCCCTCACGGCGACGAGGTCAATTTGGCGGTCATCGATCTGTTGGCCCGCCAGAATCGCTGGGCGGAGGCTTTGGCGCCTGCCATGCAGCTGGCCTCCGAAACCCGCAACGATTCGGTTCGTCTTGAAGCATGGCGGCGCTTGGTGGAATTGCATACCGCCCTCGGTGATTCGGCGAATGCAGCCCTGTTCGAATACCGGCTTTACCGGGCGACATCCGGGAAAGAAAAAGCGGATTGGGCCGATCGCCTGAAGAGCGACATCCCGAAATTGAAAAGCGCGGAGATCGAGCAGATCTGGGATCAAATCGATGAAGAACCGTTCCGCGGCGACCTGATGTATCAGTTCGCCACAGCGCAGGCGATGGCCGAAAATTACGGCGATGCGACGGACATACTGGCCGCTTTTTTGAATGCCTACCCGCAGCATCCTGAAAGCGCCAATGCCCGCGCATTATACACTGAGCTCCTGAAACGATTGGAATTCGAGCCGCTGACGGTCGGATGCCTGCTGCCTCTGAGCGGCTCTTACGAACTCTACGGCCAGCGGGCGCTCAACGGCATCGAGTTGGCCTTGAGCGCAATGCAGAGCGGTCCCGCTCCGCTTCCCATCAAACTTTTGATCAAAGACACGGCCTCCGAGGATTCGCGCGCCGTACAAGCCGTTCGTGAACTAACCCAAGCCGGGGCGGGCGTCATCCTGGGTCCGATGGTAACGGCCCAGGCCGCCGCTCAAGAGGCACAGCGCCTGCAAATCCCGATGATCACCTTCACGCAGAAGGCGGACATCACCCGGGGGGACTACATCTTTCGCCATTTTATCACCCCCCAGAGCCAGGTTCAGACGCTTGTGCACCATTTCATCAACACTCTGGGGCTGCGACATTTTGCTATCATGCACCCGAACGATCCGTACGGGAAGACGCTCAGGGCCATTTTCTGGGATGAGGTCATTCGACAAGGCGGCAGGGTGGTCGGCGTGGAGGCTTACGAGGACAATGAAACCGATTTCACGCTGACCTTCAAGAAGCTGACGGGAACCTACTACGCGGTTCCGCCCGATCTGGCGGAACGTCCTTCCGTGCAAGCGACCCGCCATCCGAATCAGCCGCCCGGGTCCGATATGCCGGCACCTTTTTTCGACCCGTTGACGCGGCTCAGCGGCCTTTATCATCAAACGCCGGCCCAAGCCAGGAGCAACGCTTCAAGCTCAGGGCGTTCCGAGAAGAATGAAGCCCAAGTCGATATCGATTTTCAAGTTCTCTTTATACCCGATGCCCCTAAAAAGGCCGGTCTGATCATCCCGCAAGTGGCGTACAACGATATCAACGGCGTCTACCTGGCCGGGACGAACTTGTGGCATTCACCCCAATTGATCGAGATGTGCGGGGATTATCTGGGTGAGGCTGTGCTGGTCGACGGCTTCTTCAAGGAGAGCCGGTCCGAAACGGTTCAGCGCTTCGTGCAGCGCTATCGCGATACCTACAATGCCGATCCCGGCACCATCGAGGCGTTCGCCTTCGACAGTGCACGACTCATCTTCAAACTCATGGCCGGTCCGGATCTGCGCATGCGCCATGAACTGCGAAATCTACTGCTGCAATCATCTTTACCCGACGGCGTAACCGGTTCCTTGTCCTTTGATCAGAACGGCGAGGCCATCAAGCACCTCTTCCTGCTGGGCGTCAAAGGGAATCAGTTCATTGAAATCCCGCGGCGATGAGCGTTCTCTATTGGGCATATAAAGCACTCGGAACAGCCGGCGGCATCGCCTTGATTCCTCCCTGGTGGTTGCACCACCTGCTCAAGGGACGGGACCTCGGCCGGATCTATCAACGCATCGGGCTTTATCCGCAGATTCTGCGCATGCAGTTGAAGGCGCCTGTCGGCGTGTGGCTGCATGCCGCATCGGTGGGCGAGGTCGGGGTTGCGGCAGCAATAGTCAAATCCCTGGCAACGCTTCAGCCCGGGTGCCGTCTGGCGCTGTCGTCCGTGACCGAACAGGGGATCGGTCGGGCCAGGGCGGTGTTCGGGGACAAGATTCCCGGTTTCTACGCACCGCTCGATATCGACGGTCCAAATCAGATCGCCCTCAGGATGGTGCGACCCAGCGTGCTGGGGTTGCTCGAAACGGAGATCTGGCCCAACCTGATCATTGCGGCGCATCGCATGGGGGTTCGGATCGCCTTGCTGAATGGACGCATTTCCGTTCGATCGATCCGCAAGTACCGTAAAATTCGTTCGCTGATGCGGCACACTCTGGACCACGTGGACGCTTTCAGCATGATTTCGGCCGAGGATGCCGACCGCATTGCGTCGTTGGGCGCACCGCGCGACCGCATCTTGGTCAATGGAAACGCCAAATTCGACGGCGCCGCCGAGACCGCCGATACCTCCGCCAGGCATTGGGCCACGGCGCTTTTCAACCTTGATCCGGGAACACCGGTGATCGTGGCCGGAAGCACGCGTCATCCTGAAGAAATTTACCTGCTGGACGCCTATATGGAGATCAGCCGGGATTTTCCGGAGACGGTCCTCATCCTCGCGCCCCGGCACACCGCCAGGGTTCCGCAGATCGAAGGCTGGATTAAAGCACGGGGCCTGATATCTCAGAAGCGCAGCCAACTCGGCACGGATCGGCCGCGCAGGGCGAACATCGTTCTGCTCGATACGATGGGCGAACTCTCAGCCACTTACAGTATCGCCGATTTTGTCTTCTGCGGCGGAAGCCTCGTACCCAAAGGGGGACAAAATGTGCTCGAACCCGCCATCCGGGGAAAGGCCGTGATGCACGGACCTTCAATGGAGGACTTCGGCGATGCGGGCGATTTGATTCGCAGGGCCGGCGGGAGCGTCATGGTTCGGGATGCCCGGGAAGTGGCCGCGGTCGCGATGCAGTGGCTGCGGTCGCCGCACCGAGTGCGCGCCATGGGCGAGGCCGCACGCCGCGCCATTCTCGCCCACCGCGGGGCCGCGGCCAAACACGCCCAAGTGCTGGACCGCCTGCTGAACCAGGCCTGAGCATTATGCGCCGTTCTTGAACGCCCCTTGACCGGTGGCCTCCAGAACCGCGGACCAGAGTTCGCCGTCCGGTGCCACCTGCTTGCGCTTGCCGACCGAGGCTTCCATGGGAACATGCACGAAATGATTGTTCCAGCGGGAAATAATCAGCTTGGTTTTGCCGGCCATACCGGCGTGGACCGCCGAGCGTCCCAGGAATCCGCAGAATACGCTGTCATTTGCATTGGCCGGCAGGCTGCGGATCATGTAGCTGGGATCGATGTACTTGATATTGATTTCGATGCTGCGTTCTTTGAAGTGTCGGATGATGCGGTTTTTCAGGAATATGCCGATATCCTTGAGCCGAATGTTCCCCGATTCGTCGCGTTCCTCGGTGACATTTTCGAAGAAATGCTGGCCCGCGCCCTCGGCGACGATGATCACCGCGTGGCCGCGTGTGGCCAGACGTTTTTCCAGCGCCGCGAGAAAGCCGTTGGGGCCTTCGAGTTCGAAATCGACCTCCGGAATCAGAACGAAATTGACGTCCTGCTGGGCCAAGGCGGCGGTGGCGGCGATGAATCCCGAGTGCCGCCCCATCAGCTTGATCAGACCGATGCCATTGGGATAGCCCTGGGCCTCGTTATGGGCGCCGATGATGGCCTGGGTGGAGACATCCACGGCCGTGTCGAAGCCGAAGGATTGCGATACCAGATAGATGTCGTTGTCGATGGTTTTGGGGATGCCTACGATGCTGATTTTCAACCCGCGCTCCAGAATCGCATCGGCGATGCCGACCGCGGCGCGTATGGTCCCGTCGCCGCCCACCATGAAAAGAATGCCGATATTCATCCGTTCCAGGCTGTCGACGATTTCATTGATGTCCTGCGGTCCGCGCGAGGACCCCAGGATCGACCCGCCCATGTCCATGATGTTCGACACGCGGGAAGGCTTTAATTCGATCACTTCGTGGCCGTAGTGCGGAATAAACCCCTGCAGGCCGTAGCGGATGCCGAAAATGTTGCGGACTCCGTAATGGTGGTAGAGTTCCAGCACCACCGAGCGGATGATATCGTTGAGGCCCGGGCATAACCCGCCGCAGGTGACCACGGCGCAACGCAGCTTGCTCGGGTCGAAATAGATTTTCTGCCGCGGACCGGCCAGCTCGAAGGCGCGTAATTGTTCGCCGCGTTGAATCCGTTCCTGGGTTTCTTTTTCGCGGATTTCAATCAGGACCCGGTCGGTGTCCTTGACGAAGGGCTGGTTTCTTGAATTGTACCCGGGAATCAGGGGGGAATCGATTCTCGCGTTTCCCAGGCTGATAATCTTGGTTTCGATGATATCGGTTTCCATCGGTAGCGCTTTTTTCCTGTTTACCGCTTCGGCATATAATGCATCCGGCGCGGTGGATTACAAACCGTTGAACTTGAACTCGCCCTTGCCCAGTATGTCGTGCAGGTGGAGTATTCCTTTGACTTTGCCGCGGGAGTCGGTGATCGGCAGTACGGTGATCTGATGTTTTTCCATCGTGTTCAGTGCATCGTAGGCCGGCGTGTCGGGGCGCGCATGGCGCGGATCGGGGGTCATCAGGGCTTCGGCCATGAGTTCGTGAATCGGGGTTCCGGCAGCCACGGCACGCCGGATATCGCCATCGGTGATGATGCCGGCGAGCAGGCCGCCTTTTTTCAGGATGAGAATGACGCCGAGATTGTGGCGGTTCATTTCGGCAATGGCGTTCAACACGGTCGTACCGGTCTGTACGTGGGGGACGGCCGCGCCGGTCAGCATGATGTCGCCGACTTTGCGGGCCAGGCGTTGCCCCAGCGCGCCGCCCGGATGAAAACGTTTGAAGTCGTCGCGTTTGAAATGCTTGCGGTTGATCAGAACCACGGCCAGCGCGTCGCCCATGGCCAGCATGGCGGTGGTGGAACAGGTCGGCGCCAATCCGAGCGGACAGGCCTCTTTTTCGACCTGCACATCGATCACGACATCGCTGTGCCGTGCGAGTGTGGATTCCGCCTTGCCGGTGAAGGCGATAATCGGGCACCCGATCTTGCGGACGTTGGGCAGCAGAAGATTGAGTTCGCCGGTTTCTCCGCTGGCCGATAATGCCAGAAGGATGTCGTCCCGGCATACCATTCCAAGGTCCCCATGCATGGCTTCGACCGGATGCAGATAGAGGGCGCGGGTGCCGGTACTGTTCAGGGTGGCCGCCAGTTTGCGGGCGATGATCCCCGATTTGCCGATGCCGGCGACGATCACCCGGCCTTTGCAGCGGCAAATGAGTTCGACCATCTTCACGAAACGCCGGTCGATCCGTTCGGAAAGCTTGAGGACGCTTTCGGATTCGAGTTTGAGAACCTCGACCGCTTCACTGATGATGCGCGACGCTTCGCTATGTTCCTCCGGAGCAACTGCACTGATAGATGATTGGCGTGGCGGCATGTCGGGTACCTTCGATGCGTTGACCTGCTGTCGGACAGCAAAACCGCACCACCATAAATCATGCCACTGCGACATGCAAGCGGTTCTCCGTTTTCACGGCTGGCGATCCTCTCCAGGCCGGCGGCGGCGCAGCGGTACCGATCCACTTCCGATGCCCTGGCTGCGGGTTCGGGATCATTTCAGCTTGACACTTCAGCCCCTCTCGTACCAATTTAGGCCTCCCGCTTTCTGATAACACTTGGATGCTGGAGCGGTCCGGCGCCGGCAAAAGGAGGAGACGAATGGACTTCAGCCAGATTTCATTGAAACTATGGGAGCTGATAACAATTTACGGACTGAAGGTGATCGCGGCCGCGGCCATACTGATTATCGGCCGCTGGGCTTCGATGGGCATGCGCAATATCGTCCGACGCGTCCTGCTCCGCGGCAATGTGGATCCAACCGTTTGCAGTTTCGGCGCCAATCTGACCTATTTTGCACTGCTCATTTTTTTCGTCCTGGCCGCGCTCGGTCAACTGGGGATTCAGACCACCTCGTTCATCGCCATTCTGGGCGCCGCCGGGTTGGCTATCGGTCTGGCCCTGCAGGGATCGTTGGCGAATTTTGCCGCCGGCTTCCTGATGATCATTTTCCGTCCCTTTCGGGTCGGCGACTACATCGAAGGCGCGGGCGTGGTCGGCACGGTCGAAGAAATTCAGATCTTCACGACGACGCTGCTGACGCCGGACAACAAAACGATCATCGTCCCCAACGCCAAGATCACCGGTGACAACATCATCAACTGGACATGCAAAGGAACGCGTCGGGTCGATATCTCGATCGGAATCGGATACGGGGACGACATCGACACGGCCAAGCAGGTGATGCGCGAGGTCATGGCCAGGGATCCGCGCATCCTGGCGGACCCCCCGCCGCAAGTCGCGCTGGTGGAGTTGGGCGAAAGCAGTGTCAATTTCGTCGTCCGGCCCTGGGTCAAGTCCTCGGACTACGGGGGCGTGTACTGCGACACGATCGAGAACTTGAAGAAGGCGCTCGATGCCCATGGGATAAGGATTCCTTTCCCGCAACGGGACGTTCATGTTTACCAGCACGCAGTTGTCGAAGAAAAGGCGGATATCAGCGCCGCGGCCTGAGCGGCCCGAAGCGCCCCGGTTTTTACTGCACCCGGATGAAAAAGTGCTTGACTTGGATCCGGAGCTCATCTATAGGCTGCCGGGTTATCGTTGCGAATAATGGCCAGAGCAATCGATCTGGCCATTTTTTGCGCCGAGCGATCGATTTATTGAAAGGGGGATGATACCCATGATTTGTGAAACCATTCGCAAAGGTAACGAATGCGCCTTCATGACGGCCAAAGGATGCGGCTATAACGGCGGATTGTGCCATGAAATCGTTGAGGCCTGCAAAGGCTGCAACCGCGCCACCCAGATTTCGGCGGGCTGGTACTGTAGTGCCTGCCCCGAGCCGGCAGTGAAATGGAAGAGCGGCAAATGCAACCTGGCCACCCATATTGTGGCCGCCGTGGCAGCTTCCAAAGCGAAAGTCAACCCGCTCAAGGCTTCCAAGCGAGGAATGGGCAAGTAGCGGTGATCGATACCGAACCCCGCTCCTTGCCCGGAGCGGGGTTTTTTTTTGGATCAGACGCTTCGAAAACCAATCCGCACGTGCAGACGGCCAAGGCCCCTTGACAGCGCGGAAACCTCTCTATATGTCTGGGCCTCATCGCTTCGACCGGTGCACGGGATGCTTCGAAATTCGTTGAAGCGGGCCGCTTACGCTTCTTCCGAAACGTTTTTCGATACCCTTCAACCAACAGGAACGACCATGAACCCACTTGCTCACGAGCTCAATGAGGTGATTTCGGGCGCCAATCCCCAGGTGTTGGAGATGCTGTCGCATGTCGGCCGTGAAATCTTTTTTCCGAAGGGCATTCTGACCCAGGGCGCCGAAGCCAAGGAAAAAGCGCACCGCATCAATGCAACCGTCGGCATCGCCAAGGAAGGCGGTCATACGATGCGCTTCGACAGCATCATGGCGGGAATCAGCGGAATTCGGGCCAGTCAGTCATTGACCTACGCTCCGTCATTCGGCTTGCCGGCGCTGCGCGAACGCTGGCGGTCGGAGCTTTACCTCAAAAACCCCTCGCTCGCCGGCAAGCAGGTCAGCCTGCCGGTCGTCACCTGTGGAATCACCCACGGAATCAGTGTATTTGCCGATTTGTGTGTAGATCCCGGCGATGTCGTCGTGCTCCCGGATAAGACCTGGGGCAACTACAGCATGATTTTCAACGTCCGCCATGGGGCGCGGTTCAGCACGTACGCGCTGTTGGACGACCGGGGGGGCTACAACCTCGCGGGTCTCGAAGCGGCGCTGGCGCGTGAGGCGCGGAGCCACAAGAAAGTCATCGTACTGCTCAATTTTCCCCAGAATCCGACCGGCTACACCATCACCGAAACGGAAGCGCAGGCCATGCAGGAAATCCTGGTGCGTGCGGCACAAGGCGGAACCCGGGTGATCGTCATGCTGGACGACGCGTACTTCGGCCTGTTCTATGAAGACCATATCCTGAAAGAGTCGCTTTTCGGGCGGCTGTGCGATCGACATCCCAATCTTCTGGCGGTCAAGGTCGACGGGGCCACCAAAGAGCATTTCGTATGGGGCCTGCGCATCGGTTTCATTACCTATGGGACGGTTTGCCGGCAGGAGACGGCCGCTTTTTACGCTGCTCTGGAAAAAAAGACCGCCGGATGCGTGCGCGGAACCATATCCAATGCATCTCACCTCGGGCAGACCATTCTCCTCCAATCGATGCAGAATCCGGAAAACCCGGCGGAGAAGGAAGCCAAGTTCGCCATATTGAAGCGGCGTGCGCAGAAGGTGAAGCAGGTGGTGGAACTGCCCAAGTATGCCGATGCCTGGCAGGCCTATCCCTTCAATTCAGGGTATTTCATGTGCCTGCGGCTCAAAACCGTCGAGGCCGAACCGCTGCGGGTCCATTTATTGGAAAAATACGGCGTCGGGCTGATTGCGCTGGGACGATCCGACCTGCGGGTCGCCTTCTCGTGCATCGATGAGGATCAGATCGAGGAATTGTTCGATACGCTCTTGAGCGGCGTCCAAGACCTGAGGGTCTCGGTCTGAATGACCGCCGAACATCCGATGAGGTCCAGCCTTACGGGTTTGGGAAACGGGCGCTCCTTTAACTTCGCCCGCGCCGGAAAGTGGGCGGTTTACTTCGTTGCCATCGGGATTATCGCCGGCCTCGGAGCAATCGTATTCCATTACCTGTGCGAATTGGGTGTCCATTACTTTCTGGATCTCGCAGCCGGATACCGCCCGCCCATGCCGGCCGGCGAGCACCGCTTGATCACCCCCACGCAACACGAATTCAACCGCTGGATCCTGCTGTTTTTACCGGCGCTGGGCGGCCTGGTCAGCGGATGGCTGGTCTATACCTTCGCCCCCGAGGCCGAAGGACACGGCACCGATGCCGCGATCAATGCGTATCACAACAAGGGCGGGTATATCCGCGGCCGTGTGCCGATCATCAAAACCCTCGCTTCGGCGATCACCTTGACCACAGGCGGTTCGGGCGGCCGCGAGGGGCCCATCGCCCAGATCGGCGCCGGATTCGGGTCGTTCCTGGCCACACGCCTCAATATGTCCGATCGCGACCGCCGCATCATGATGGCTGCCGGAATCGGCGCCGGCGTGGGCAGCATCTTCAGGGCGCCCCTGGCCGGAGCGCTCTTCGCCTCCGAGGTGCTGTACCGGGATACCGAATTCGAATCCGAGGTGATCATACCCGCGGGCATCTCCTCGGTTGTCGCCTACTGCCTTTTCTGCCTGGTCTTCGGCTGGGGATCGTTGTTCGCATCGCCCGATTTTATCTTTCAGAACCCCCTCGAACTGGGACCCTACCTGGTGCTGGCCCTCGTTCTGGTTCCGGCAGGTATTTTCTACGTCAAGATGTTTTATGGGACTGTCGATTTCTTTAAAAGACTGGATAAAATCCCCAGCGCGCTGAAACCGGCCATCGGTGGATTGGCCACAGGCCTGGTCGGGTTCTATTGGCCGCACTGCCTTTCTTTCGGGTACGGCTTCGCCCAGCTGGCGATCGACAACCAGGTGAGTGTCGCATTCCTGCTGAGTCTGGCCTTCGGCAAAGTGCTGACCACCTCATTTTCGATCGGTTCCGGAGGCAGCGGCGGTGTTTTCGGACCCTCGATCGTCATCGGCGGGGCGGTCGGCGGGACGGTCGGCAACGCCTTTCATGCCTGGATGCCGGCGGTGATCACGCAGCCGGGTGCGTTCGTCGTGGTGGGCATGGCCGGTTTCTTCACGGCCGTTTCGAACACGCCGATATCCACGATCATATTCGTTTCCGAAATGACCAATTCCTATCACCTGCTGCTGCCCAGCCTTCTGGTCTGTTCGGTCGCCTATATGGCGTCCAAGCGCTGGACGATTTTTCACCGCCAGGTACTGCGCAAGATCGATTCGCCCGCGCATCAGGGCGAATTCTTCGTCGATGTGCTGGAATCGTTCAAGGTTCAGGATATCGTCCATCTGTTAAAAAAGGTGAGCATGGTTCCTCAAAGCATGCCTTTCGCCGAATTCAAACGCTATTTCGCCGAATCCAACCAGCACTACTTCCCGGTCATGGATGAACAGGGGCATCTGGCGAGCATCTTTTCGATCAACGACGTGCGGGCCGTACTCTTTGCGCCTGAAATCGAGCGTCTGGTGGTGATGAAGGATATCGGGACGTCCGAGTTGATTACGGCCGATCTCGATGAGGATTTGAATTCGGTTCTCAAGAAATTCACGGCAAAGAACATCGACAGCCTGCCCGTGGTCGAACAGGATCCCCGGCGGTTGATCGGGATGCTCAACCGCCGGGAAGTGATTGCCTTCTACAATCAGAAAGTGGCGGAGCTGAAGGCCGCCCGAGAGGCCGAAAGCGTCTTCTGAAGCTTACCAGAATTTCAGGTTGATGCGTCCCTTGGCCTTGATCAGCGCATCGGTGGTCTGACGCAGTCGCCTGGAAAGAATTTCGGCCAGCAGTCGGTACAGTACATAGCCGAAGGCGACCCGCTCATTTCCGGTGAGTTTCTCGATGTAGAAAATATCGGTGGCCAGGCACACCGTATCGGTCAGGGCGTGTGCCGAAGCCGAACGACGGGAACTGTCCAACGCGCCCATTTCGCCGAACACCTCGCCCTTGTGGTTCAGGGTGGTGACATCCTTGCCGTTTTTACTGATTTTAACCCGCCCGTACATGAGGAAATAGAGCCATGTGTCCGATTGACCTTCCTGGACGATGCACTCGCCGGCCCTGTACTTGCGGATTTTACTCATTTCCAGCAGCTTGCTGAGCTCTTGTTCCTCGAATGATTCCAAGACCGGTATTTTTTTCAAGTTCTCCACCATACTGCAGTTGTTGTCCAGAAAAGTCGATTCCTGCATAATGTCGATTCCTCACATGCGGCGTTCACGTCAATGGGGCCGGAGGCCGTGCGGCCATAAAACGGATAAGCAAGATGAATACCCGGTCTTCTCTTTGAAACGGATGAAATACGATGGCCTCGTAAAAAGTCGCTGTTGCGATCGTTTTAAGATTTGGAGGGTTAAGTGTTATGCAATGGTTAGTGCCTGTATTTATTTTCGATCTGTAAGATCCTGCGCTCAAGACGGAAAACCTGACACTCACAACCTGTGATGAATCCGGGCTTTTTGCGAATTCATCAAACAGGTGTTTGATCCTAAAAATCGCGTTTCGGCGTCCCGCCTGGTGTCGTCTTGCGTGAACGGTCCCGGATACGAAAGCATACATGTGGCATTCAGCGGTTTGACCGACAAGGAGAGCGATCGGCACGGTCAAGTCCTGCCGATCAATTCCCTGAAGTAGGCGATGGTATGGCTCAGTCCTTCCCTAAGCGGTACGGCCGGTGACCAGTTGAGAACCGCTTCCGCCAGCGAAATATCCGGCCTGCGCCGGCGGGGATCGTCGCTGGGCAGGTCGTTGTAAACTATTTTGGATCTGGAACCCGTGAGGGCGATCACCGTACGGGCCAACTCCAGAATCGAAAATTCGGTGGGGTTGCCCAGGTTGACCGGTCCGGTAAAGTCGTCCGGAGCGTTCATCAAGCGGATCAGGCCGTCCACAAGATCATCCACATAACAAAAGGATCGGGTCTGGTCGCCTTCTCCGAAGATCGTGATGGGGTCGCCCTTGAGCGCCTGGACAATGAAGTTGGAAACCACCCGGCCGTCGTTCGGATGCATCCGCGGGCCGTATGTATTGAAAATGCGCGCCACTTTGATTCCCACTCGGTGCTGCCGGTAGTAATCGAAAAACAGCGTTTCGGCGCAGCGTTTGCCCTCATCGTAGCAGGCCCGCAGTCCGATCGGGTTGACCCGGCCCCAGTAATCTTCACGCTGAGGATGGATTTCGGGGTCGCCGTATATCTCGCTCGTGGACGCCTGGAGGATCTTCGCGCGCACGCGCTTGGCCAGCCCCAGCATGTTGATTGCGCCGTGAACGCTGGTCTTGGTGGTCTGGACGGGGTCGTATTGGTAATGAACCGGCGATGCCGGGCAAGCCATGTTGTAGATTTGATCGACTTCGATGTACAAAGGGAACGTGATGTCGTGCCGGATGAATTCGAATCCGGGATGGCCCAGCATATGACGGATGTTGCGTTTGGTGCCGGTGAAGCAATTGTCCACGCACAGAATGTCATGGCCCTGCTCCAACAGCCGTTCGCATAAGTGCGACCCCAGAAATCCGCAGCCTCCGGTAATCATGATTCGCTTTTTTAAATGCATGTTTTCACCTTTCGTCACCCGCCCCCGGCGAGGGGCCCGCGGGTGTTCGTATTGCCCGACAGCCGCTTCGGCCGGAGGAGGTGTCGGAAACGGCAGGCGCGGTCGATGACCTCGAAGCGCATGTTGAATGCAGGCGGTGCCTGGTCGTTATCGAGGCGAGAAGGTTCGGGTGCTGAGCGGCAGGCGGATGGTGAAGCGGCAATTGAGGACCGGATTGAAGGTAAGGGCGGATGATCGGTCGCGCAAACCTGTCGGTCTGAAGTGCAATCGTAGTGACTGCGCTTACCGTCTCAGGCCATGAGGGTTGAAAAAGAATGCATATTGTGGGAAAAGCGCCCGACAGCCGGCTCGGCAATCAAGGAGGGGTTATGACCATCGATTCCGCATTATTGGAGATCCTGGTGTGTCCGCAGTGCAAAGGGAACATCCGCCTCAGCCCGAAGCAGGATGGACTGATTTGCGATCACTGCCGCCTGTACTATGAAATTCGAGACGGAATACCGATCATGCTGATCGAGGAGGCCCGTCCGCTTGACTCCCCGCACTCCTGAACAGCACAGATTGCTGCCGGACAGAAAAGAAGACTGGGCATGAGTCAACCGGAAGCCGCTCAACCCGCCAAACTGGTGATCGGAATCTTTTCCGCGCAGACGGCCCTGATCGCCGAGGCGGCGCATGACTTGGCGGGCTGTTTCGGCGCGATCGATGTGGTCAGCTCCTGGTTCGATTTCGATTTTACCGATTATTATGACCTGGAAATGGGCCGCCCGCTGCGCCGTCGCCTTCTGGTATTCCGTCAGCCGGTCGCGCAAACGTCCCTGGCCGACATCAAATGCCGCACCAATGCACTGGAACGGCATTTCTGCAGGGAGGGCAGACGCCGGGTCAATATCGATCCGGGCTACCTGTTGAAAGAGCGCTTCGTCCTGGCAACGGGCAAAAACTACACGCACCGAATCTATCTCGGCCGGGGTATTTATGCCGATTTGACCTTGATCTATCAAGAGGGCGGGTACCGGCCGCTGCCCTGGACTTATCCCGACTACGCGGATGCGGCGATGCGTGATTTTTTGCTGCTCGTCCGCCGGCGCTTCGATGCGGAACTGAAATCGGCCGAATAGGAGTTTTCGATGTTCAGAAGCATGACCGCTTACGCTGCCGAGGAAGTCACTCAAAACGAAGTCTCCGTCGCAATCGAGATACGCGGCTACAACAGCCGTCACCTCGATATCGCCTTGCGCCTGCCGGCCGCTTATCTTGCCTGGGAGGAGCGCATCAAGCGGATCATCGGCGAACAGGTGTTGCGCGGCAGGATCGAAGTGCGCTTCCAGGTCAAAAATCTTTCCGAAACGTCCGGCGGATTTACGGTCGACCTGGTCAAGGCCAAGGCCTATCTCGATGCTGTGCGCAGCCTCAAGAAATCACTCAAATTGCAGTCCCCGATCACCTGGGATCAAATCGCCGCCGTACCCGGAGTGATCCAGAGCGCTGAAAACCCCGATGCGGCCGAAATCCACTGGCCGCAGGCAGCCGACTGCCTGCACGCCGCGCTTGCGGCCCTGAACCGCATGCGGCAGGGCGAAGGGGAGTACATCCTCAAGGATGTCGAAATGCGCTTGAACCAGATCGATCAGGGTTTGAGCAGGATCGCCGCAGGCGCCGCACTGCTTCCCGCGCAAAACGCTGCGCGCCTGCGCGAGCGGGTGGAGGCGCTCATGCGCGGCATTGCGGAAGTCGATCCGGCGCGTCTGGCCCAGGAAGCTGCCATATTGGCCGATCGGGCGGATATCAGCGAGGAAATCGTGCGCGCCGGCAGCCACCTGAAGCAGTTTCGGGCGATCATCCAGGCAGAGGAGCCGGCCGGACGCAAGCTGAATTTTTTGTTGCAGGAACTCAACCGTGAGTTTAATACGATGGGAGCCAAAATCGCTCAGGCCGATATCGCCCACACGATCGTGGACATCAAGGCCGAAATCGAAAAGCTCCGCGAGCAGGTTCAAAATATCGAATGACCTTCAAGACAGCCCCGGGAGAACGACCGGCCGGGGCAGTCCCCCGGCAGGACCCAGCGCCACAAGGCGGCAATCCAGGACGGCAATTCACGGGCGAGGAGAAAGCAGCGTGGAAAAAAATCTGCTCAACATCGGCTTTGGCAACACGGTTGTAGCCGATCGGGTGGTGGCGATCGTTTCGCCGAATTCGGCGCCGATGAAGCGGCTCAAGGACGAGGCCCGCGACGAGAAGCATCTTGTGGACGCCACGCATGGCCGGCGGACCCGCTCGATCATCATTCTGGACAGCAACCATATCGTATTGTCGGCCATTCAGGCGGAAACCATTTCGCAGCGCTTCGAGATGCTCAGAGAATCGAACAAGGAAGAATGACCGCTTCGACCCAAAATGTAGGACCGGGGCACCTTTTCATCATTTCAGCCCCTTCGGGGGCGGGCAAGACCACGCTTTGCGGCGAGATCCGAAATCGCTACCCGGAACTGGTCTACTCTATTTCCTACACCACGCGGTCGCCGCGCCCGGGGGAACGGGACGGGCGGGATTATTTTTTCATTTCCAAACCGGCGTTCGAACAAGGGATCGCCGAGGGCCGTTGGGCCGAGTGGGCCAGGGTGCACGGTCATTACTACGGCACGAGCGCGCACCTGATCCAGGAGGCGCTTTCGGCCGGCCGTTCCATCCTGATGGATATCGATGTGCAGGGCGCCCGCCAGATGCTGTCGCATTTTCCGGCCGCCGAGACGATCTTCATCATGCCGCCCTCGCTGGGCGAACTCAAGCGGCGCCTGCTCGCGCGCGGGACCGATGACGAAGCGACCATCGACCTGCGCCTGAAAAATGCCCAGTCTGAAATCGATCAGTGCGGGTTTTACCGGCATGTCATCGTCAATGACGATCTGGAGCAGGCCCGGCGGGACATTCTGGCCGTCTTCAGGCGGCATCTGGAAGGATAGCGAAAGCGCGCCCCCGATGAATCGCGCCATCCCAAGCGCCGAAATACTGTTCGGGTATCATCCGGTGCTCGAAGCATTGAGAGCCGGCCGGCGCCGCATCCATGCGCTTTACCTTTCCCGCGAAAAGGGCGCCCGGCGGCGGAGTGACCTCGTGAGCCTGGCCGAAAACGCCGGTGCATCCGTTCAGTGGACCGATCCGGGAGCGCTGGCCGCCATGGCCCGCAGCACGCATCATCAGGGAATCTGCGCGCAGGTGGGCCCCTTGCCGCTGAGTTCTCCGGAAGCGCTTCTGGAAACCTCGGGGCAGGGGAGGGCGCCGCTGCTGGTGGTGTTGGACCAGATTGTCGATCCGCAGAACTTCGGGGCCATCGTCCGGACAGCCCAGTGCGCGGGTGCCGATGGCGTCATCACGCCCAAAGATCGCGCGGCCCCGCCTTCGGCGGCGGCCAGCAAAGCCTCGGCCGGGGCCCTGGAGCATATCCGCCTGGCGCGCGTCACCAACCTGGTAAGTACGTTCAAGATGCTCAAAAAAAGCGGATTATGGATTGCCGGCGCCGACCGCGAGGGAGATACAACCCTGTTCAATTCCGATCTGAGCGGGCCGCTTGCGCTGATTGTGGGAGCGGAGGAAAAGGGCTTGCGGCCGCTGGTCCGGCAGCATTGCGACTTCACGATTGCGATTCCCCAAAGCGGCCCGATCGGATCGCTCAATGCATCCGTTGCAGCCGGTATTATATTGTACGAAATTTTCCGTCAACGGTCGCTCCGGCCGCCGTCTTCGACGTCCGCAAGCTGAACCGATGTTCATCCCCGCACAACGGCCATTCGGGTTGAAATCTGCACCGGACCCTCTGTGAGCACCGGTTGCGCGCCCGGCGTCAAGCCTGCCGCGGAAAGGCCGTTGCGAAGCGGGACCAAAGACGGGTGAGACGACTCAAGTCGGCAGCCCTGTCAGGGAGGAGGACCATGGCCATGCAAACCCACCAGGCTCAAAAAATCATCCTGGCCGATCCGGGCCGGCTCCAGGTTCCCGATCATCCCATCATCCCATTCATCGAGGGCGATGGGATCGGGCGGGATATCTGGCCGGCAGCGCAGCGCGTCCTGGATGAAGCCGTCGAGGCGGCATATGCGGGACGCCGGCGCATTCAATGGCTGGAACTGATGGTCGGTGAAAAAGGGCACCGGCAGACCGGCCAATGGCTTTCCGACGATGCGCTGCAAACCATCGAGGAGCATGTCGTCGCCATCAAGGGGCCGATGACCACGCCGGTAGGGGCGGGCATCCGCAGCCTTAACGTAACCATCCGACAGAGACTCGATTTGTATGCCTGCGTGCGACCGGTCCGCTACATCGACGCAGTCCCCAGTCCCATGAAGCAGCCTGAAAAGATCGACATGGTCGTATTCCGCGAAAACACGGAGGACCTGTATGCCGGTATCGAATGGCCGGCCGGCAGCGCCGAAGGGAATCAATTGATCGAATTCATGAATGCCCATTTTGGCACCGGGATTGCGGCGGACACCGGGATCGGTATCAAACCGATGAGTGCGGCAAATACCAAACGGCTGGTGGTCAAGGCCATCGAATACGCACTCGCCCACCGGCTTCCGAGCGTCACGCTGATGCACAAGGGCAACATCATGAAATTCACCGAAGGCGCTTTCGCCCGCTGGGGATACGAGGCCGCCAGGGAGCACTTCGGCGAGCGGACCATTACGGAAACCGAACTCTACGACCGTTACCAGGGCCGCCGGCCGGACGGCACCGTGGTGATCAAGGACCGCATCGCCGATATGCTGTTCCAGCAGGTTCTGCTGCGTCCGGAAGAATTCTCCGTGATCGCCACACCCAATCTCAACGGCGATTATCTTTCGGATGCGCTGGCCGCACAGGTCGGCGGACTGGGTATGGCGCCCGGCGCCAACATCGGAGACCGGTGCGCGGTTTTCGAAGCCACTCACGGAACAGCCCCCAAGTACGCCGGGCTCGACAAGGTCAACCCCAGTTCGCTGATCCTATCGGGTGCGCTGATGCTCGATTACATGGGCTGGCCCGAGGCGGCCGAAAAGATCCGCAAAGCCCTTCAGGCGGCGATCCGGGAAGGCGTTGTGACCTATGACCTGGCCCGGCAGATCCCCGGGGCCCGGGAGGTGAAATGCTCTGAGTTCGCAGCGGCCGTGGTCGAGCGCCTCAATCGATGAATCGGACCGGGAAGCCGCGAAACGCGCGCACGCGCATGATTTCACGCAGTCTGAAGCGACTGGGCGCCGCCCTGTTCCAGGCGACTCTTCCCGTGCGCTGTTTTCAATGCGATCGCCTGTATGATCCGGGGGCCCGCATGAATCCGGATGTCGCGGACCTGGGTCGGGGGTTCGCCGGTTGCCTGTGCCCGGTGTGCCGCTCGGATTTCAGACCGATCCAGTCGCCCCTCTGCCCCCGGTGCGGCATTCCGTTTGCAGGCCGTTACGGAACCGATCACCTTTGCGGAGCCTGCGAAAAAGAACCGCCGCATTTTGAAAAAGCCCGATCGACGGGCGCTTACCAGGGCGCCCTGCGCTGCCTGATCCACTGGTTGAAATACCGCACCCACGTGCAGGTGGCGCAGCCCCTGGGAGGCCTGCTCTGGGAGACGTTTCTACGACACTGGCGGCCTGAAGAGATCGACCTGATTGTGCCGGTGCCGTTGCACCGCGGGCGGCTGCGCGAGCGGGGTTTCAACCAGGCGCATCAGTTGATCCGCAAGTGGCCTGCTCTGGCGGCCCGCACGGGGTTCGATCGGATTGCGCAGCGCCTGGGACCGGAACTGCTGCGGCGCTGCCGCCCGACCATACCGCAGACCGGGCTCGACCGCACGCAGCGCAAAACCAACCTTGCGCAGGCGATCGCCGTGGCGGACGGTGTCCGCCTTGCAGGGCAGAACGTTCTGCTGGTCGATGACGTTTTAACCACCGGTACCACCGCCGATCAGTGCGCCGCGGTGCTGCTGTCCGCGGGTGCGCGGGCGGTTCATGTACTGACGCTGGCGCGTACGGTTTAGCAGGCTTTTGAAAAACTTCGCATCGAGCCTGATGGTGTGTTGCGCGGCTTTCAAAAAGACTCACATACTGGCGTGAATGCTGCGCTTTTTGAAAGCCGCGCGCCTTGCCTGACGGCTCACCGCTCGTTTTTCAACAGCCTGCTGGATGGACAACGATGCACCTGACAGCACGAAACGGAATCGCCTTTCTCCAGTTCCCCGCGTTGAGCGCCATACCCGGGGTTCAGCACGGCATCATCCTGCGCCAGGCAGATGACCGGGAGCAGCCCACGGATCTGAATCTTGGGCTGTGTTGCGGCACGCCGGATCACCAGGTCTGGCGAAACCGGCGGCGGGTCCGGTCCTTGTTCGGGGCGGGAACCATGGTATTTGCGCACCAGACCCACGGCGCCCAGGTTGCGCTGTGGGGCCGCAAGGAGAGCGCCGCCCACCCGCCGCAGGGCGATTTTGTCGCGTTGCGGGGCGACGCCTTGGTCACCGATGTCAAGGATCAGCTGCTTTTCATACAGGTGGCCGATTGCCAGGCGGTGATCATCGTCGATCCTGAACGCAAGGTGGCAGCCAACATCCATTCGGGATGGCGCGGCAGCATCCAGAACATCGTCGGGCGGACGGTCGACCTCATGCGCGAGCGGTTCGGCTGCCGGCCGGAGGATCTCTATTGCGCAGTCGGTCCCTCCCTGGGACCCTGCTGCGCGGAGTTCATCCATTATCGAAATGAAATCCCTTCGGAGTACTGGCACTACGGCGACCGGCGCAGCCATTTCGATTTCTGGCGCATCACGGCCGACCAGCTGACCGCCAGCGGCGTAGCCGCCCGCCATATCAGCTTCAGCAATATCTGCACCCGCTGCAACGCCCATCTGTTTTTCAGCTACCGCGCCGCCCGGGACACGGGACGCTTTGCCGCGGTTGTGGCAATGAGCGGCGATTAGAGAGGAATTCGATGCTTCAGCAAAAGGCCGTAGTATTATGGAACCGACAGGTCGGACCCCAACTTTACCGCATGGGGCTGGCCTGCGCCATGGATCGCGCCGCTGCGCGTCCAGGGCAGTTTGTCATGCTGCAGATCGGAAACCACCATGCGCCGCTGCTGCGGCGGCCGTTCTCCATCTTCGGGCTGGTCGGCGACGCGAACAAGCCTGAAGGCCTTGAACTGCTCTATAGAGTCGTGGGCCGCGGGACCTCAATGCTGGCCGGATGCTCACCCGGACAGCACCTCGATATCCTGGGACCGCTCGGCCGGGGATTCGACTTGGCGCACGCCCCTCGGGCCAACCAGCGCTATTATCTGGCGGCCGGCGGAATCGGCGTCGCCCCGATTCGTTTTCTGGCGCATCATCTTATTCATTCCGGCTATGCCGCCGGCAACTGCCACGTGTTCCTGGGCGGCCGGAACCGATCGGATCTGATGTGCCGGGATGATTTCGTCGATCTGGGCATGGCGCTCACCGTCACCACCGATGACGGCAGCGCGGGCGACCAATGCCTGATCACCGACCCCCTTCAAACCGCCGTATTAAGCCGCCCTCCGGCAACGCTTTTCGCCTGCGGCCCGCCGGGTATGTTGAGGTGCATCGCCGGAATCGCCGAAAAGAGCAAAATTCCCTGCCAGGTTTCCATGGAAACCATGATGGCCTGCGGCATGGGGGCCTGCCTGGGCTGCGCCGTGGAGGGCAGCGATCCCGACCGCCCGTACTGGCATGTCTGCAAGGACGGACCGGTATTTGAATCCGGACGGATCAAGTGGTAGTCTGCGGTCCGGCACGCCTCCTCGGGTCTGACGGGCCGCCGTCCGGTTCCGAAAAGAATTGACTTGCAGTCCGGCGCTATGGTAGGTGACCAGGCGCCCGGTAATCGAGTTCAGCAAACCGGACAACCTGCAAAACCACTGCATTGATTCAGAGTCTGAGTATTGAAAAAAAAGGACTGGCGATATATCCGCGAACTCGCCTATTACAGCAGTCTTGGGTTGCAGGTCGCGCTTTCCATTTTGATCGGTTATGCAATCGGGTGGTATCTCGATACCAAACTGGGGTCCCACCCCTGGCTGACGGTGATCTTCTTTATTTTGGGAGTTGCCGCAGCCTACCGCAACATCGGGTTGGCCATTACAAAACTGAGGAAACTCTGATCGGGCTGGAAGTGGTCGGGTGAATACGCAGCAGCGCATCGTCAAATTCGTCAGCCATTCCAATTGGATCCTCCTGGCCGCGGCAACCGCCGGCGGTGCGGTCTGTTTCCCGCCCGCGGTCGTTCTGGGAATCGGTGCCGGAGGGCTGATCGTGACGGTTAACTTCCACCTGCTGGCCCGGACCCTGAAGAAAGCCCTGAGTCCGCCCCATATCACCTCGATCAGAGGCCCGCTCATCAAGTACTACGTGCGGTTTCTGGTGACCGCCGTCATCATTTTCATTCTGATCCGAACAGGCAGCGTGGATCCAATCGGTCTGATCGCCGGACTCTCGGTCGTTGTCGCCAGCATGATCCTGGCGACCCTGAACGAGGTGCGGCAACTACTGTGCAAGGAGGCAGGCTAAGGATGGAGCATCCCTATTTATTCCTGGTGAAGCTGTTTGAAGTAATCGGGCTGGGCAGTTTTGCGCATCATTACCCATATATCATTTACACGTGGGCAGTGATGATCATTCTGATCGTATTCGGCGCGCTGGCCGCCAAGGGGCTCAGTCTGATTCCATCCAAAGGGCAGAACTTCTTCGAAATCGTCATTCACGGCATAGAAGAGTTCATGGTCGAAGTCGCGGGCGAAGAAAGCCGCTGGCTGCTGCCCCTGGTGGCCACGATCTTCATTTTCATCTTCGTCAGCAACCTTGTGGGCATCATCCCCGGATTCTTCCCGCCCACTGCCAACTTGAACACCACGGGCGCCTGCGCATTGACGGTGGTCGTTTTCACGCACTACCTGGGCGTCAAATATCACGGCGCCAAATACGTCAAGCATTTTCTGGGGCCGGTCTGGTGGCTCGCTCCGCTGATTTTCATCATCGAAATCATCGGACACGCGGCCCGAATTCTTTCGCTCTCCTTCCGTCTTTTCGGGAACATGATGGGGCATGAAATCGTCCTGGCCATTCTGTTCGGCCTGGCCGGCTTTTTCCTCGCGCCGCTGCCCATCATGGGACTGGGTATATTCGTGGCCTTCGTCCAGGCTTTCGTGTTCTTCCTTTTGTCGATCATCTACTTCAGCGGTGCCATGGAGCACGCGCACTGATGCACTGCCATTGCTTTTCGCTCTGAGCGAGAATGGAAGAAGCCGACATATATCAACTTTAGAAGGAGGAGAAGGTAAATGAGCGTATTAGAACTTTTCGTCGCGTGTGTCATGGCAGCTGGTTTCGGAATCGCGATCGCGGCCTTTGGAACGGGCATCGCGCAGGGCCTCGGCCTTCGGGCGGCGGTGGAAGGCATCGCCCGCAATCCGGAATCTTCGGGTAAAGTCACCGTGACCATGCTGATCGGTCTGGCCATGATCGAGTCGCTGTGTATTTACGCGCTGGTTATCGCCCTGATGATCATCACCAAGGTTCCCGGCCTGGATGCTCTTCTGCCGTTGCTCCAAGGCTAAGCTTTTCTTCTTAGAAAAAAGCCCTTCTCGTCTGCGCGAGAGGGGCTTTTTTATGCGCGGGCCAGCAGTTCCGCAAGAAATTTTCCTGTGTCGGATCTTGCCTCGGCGGCGATCTGCTCCGGCGTTCCGGCGGCGATCACATAACCTCCGCGGTCTCCGCCCCCGGGACCCAGGTCGATCACCTGATCGGCTGCCTGAATCACTTCCAGATTGTGTTCGATCATGACCACCGTATTGCCGGCATCCACCAACCGGTTCAGGACCACCAACAAGCGGTGGATATCGTGCAGGTGCAGGCCGATGGTCGGTTCGTCGAGAATATAGACGGTGCGGCCGGTGTCGCGCCTGCTCAGTTCGCGCGCCAGTTTGACGCGTTGGGCCTCGCCCCCCGAAAGGGTGGTTCCGGCCTGGCCGAGCTGGACGTACCCCAGTCCGACATCCGCCAGCGTCTGCAGGCGATCGCGGATGGCCGCGAAATGGGAGAAGAGCCCCAGCGCCTGGTCGACGGTCATCTCCAGGATGTCGGCGATGGTGTATCCCTTGAAGCGGACCTCCAGGGTTTCCCTGTTGTAGCGCTTTCCCCGGCAGACCTCGCAGGGTACGTAGAGATCGGGAAGAAACTGCATTTCGACCTTGACCACACCCTCGCCGCCACACGCCTCGCAACGGCCGCCGCGGGCATTGAAACTGAATCTTCCCGCTCGATAGCCGCGTACACGCGCGTCGCGGGTCCTGGAATACAATTCACGGATGAAGGCGAATGCGCCCGTGTAAATGGCCGGGTTGGAGCGCGGTGTGCGTCCGATCGGCGATTGATCGATATGGATGGCCGCCGCCACATGTTCCAGTCCGCTGATGGCGGCGTAATCGCCTTCTCGCGGCGGGCTGCCGGAGAAGTGCCCGGCCAGGGACCGGTACAAGACATCGACGGCCAACGTCGATTTGCCGGAACCCGAGACGCCGGTGACGCAGGTGATGCAGCCGAGCCGGAAATCGACTCGAATGTTTTTAAGGTTGTGCCGCGCCGCGCCGGTGATGCGGATGCTGGCTCCGCTGCCCGTTCTTCGCCGCTGCGGCGCTTTTATCTTCAGCCGCCCACCGATATACTGCCCGGTAAGTGAATCGCTTTCGAACAGCGCTTCCGGCGGACCGCTGAACACGATATGGCCGCCGTTCGCACCGGCGCCGGGCCCTAGTTCGATCACATGATCCGCCGACCGAATCGTCTGCAGATCGTGCTCCACCACCAGAACGGTATTCCCCATATCGCGCATCCGCCTCAGGATGTTCAACAGCATGCGATGCTCTTTTGGATGCAATCCGATACTGGGTTCATCCAGGACATACAGGACGCCGGTCAGCCTGGCGCCTATTTGGGTCGCCAGCCGAATACGCTGCAGTTCCCCGCCCGACAGTGACCGCGTGCTTCGGTCCAGTGAGACGTAGTCCAATCCGACATCCAGCAGAAATTGCAGGCGCAGCTCGATTTCGCGGATCAACCGTTCGGCGATCAGCGCCCGCCGCCCCTGGATGGGGAGTCGCTTGAGGCACGCCAGCGCCTGGCGCACCGGCATTGCCGTGAATTCATGAATGGCGCGTGTATCGATTTTAACCGCCAGCGCCTCCGGGTTCAGTCGCGCACCCCGGCATGCCGGGCAGGTTTTCGAGGTCATGAATCGGCGCAGTTCGCCGCCGGATTGCTTTGATTCGGCTTTTTGGAAGCGCTGCTCAAGCTGAGGGACGAGTCCTTTGAAAGCAATCGCCCGAGTGCCGCCGTTCAGAGACTCGCTCCCGGCGGCTGCGATACCGAAGAACAGGGCTGCCTTGAATTCTTCCGGGAGGTCCGCGAAAGGCGTATGGATATCGGCTCCATACTGATGCGCAAACCGCTTCAGGAATGCGAGGAAGCGTTGCGAGCGGCGGTTGGCCCAAATGGTTACGGCTCCCTGAGCCAGAGATAACAAGGGGTCGCGGATCAACAGGTCGGGTTCGAAACGCGCCGTGAACCCTGAACCGGCGCATTCCGGGCAAGCGCCCTGGGGCGAATTGAAAGAGAAACATGCCGGGCTGAGTTCGGGCATGCGGCGGCCGCACACCGGACATACGGCATTTTCGCTGAAAAACAGGGGAGGGCGGCTGGCGGACATTTCTTCCGGCAGATCGACCAGAACCGTTCCGCCGGACAAGGTCAGCGCGGTTTCGAGGGAATCGACCAGCCGATTGCGGATCCCGGGTTTTAGCACCAGACGATCGACCACGGCTTCAACAGGATGTCCCTCGAGCCCGGGAGGAAAATCGACCGCATCGATGTCGCGGATATGGCCGTTGATACGGATCCGAGCGTACCCCTCGCGCTTCAAACGGTGGAGCAGGGCTGCATCGTCGCCTTGCGGGCTGCGGGCCAGCGGCGCGAGGATGATCAGCCGTGTGCCTTCATCATATCGCAACAGCCGGTCGGCGATCTCGTCTACACTGGTCGAATCCACCGGACGATCACAGACCGGGCAGCGGGCCTCGCCGATACGCGCATATAATAGACGCAGGAGATCGTAGATTTCCGTCATCGTGCCGACAGTGGAGCGGAGATTGTGACCGGCTGCTTTTTGGTCGATGGCGATCGCCGGCGAGAGTCCTTCGATCCATTCGAATCGCGGTTTCTGCAGCCGCTCCAGAAACTGCCGCGCATAAACGGAAAGCGACTCCACGTAGCGGCGTTGACCTTCCGCGTAGAGCGTATCGAACGCGAGGGTGGATTTGCCCGACCCGGACAGGCCGGTGAGCACCACGATTTTACCGCGGGGGATGTCAAGGTCCAGATCCTTGAGATTGTGCTGCCGCGCCCCGCGGATTCGGATGAACTGCATGAACGGACTCCTGTCTGGATTGCAGCGCTTTCCTCATGTAGCCCTCTCGAGGGAACGCATCAACCCCATAATGCAGCCCAGGCGCGGCCGGTTCTCCTTCCCGGGGTCCGAAGCCGGGAGATCGCCGGCATGCTCTTTGCTCGTCAATCCCACGGATATTGGTCCCCACTGATCATCGGGCGCTTGCTTCTTCGCCTTTCGAACGGGAATTTAGTGTAAAAATACCCGGATAGGCAATGGTTCCCCGAAGGCCCGCGACGCCTGGCGCCAGGGCCGTCCGGCCATGCATTTGTTTTTGAAAATTGTAGAAATTTGAAGAAAAAGCGCGAATTCCGAAGAACGGCACTTTGTTGAAGGTTTGTTGATAACCCCGGATCTGCTTAAAATGCTTAACAAATCGAGGTCGCAGCAGAGCATGGGATTTCATCAGGCGGGAAGCATCCATCTTAAAATAATATCAGTATATTCATTAGTTAGAAACCGGTGCCCATGGGCTTAAATTCGAATGGAAGAATTGTTGTCTTTCGGTTTGACACCGGAGATCCGCTTACCCTATTACCGGTCCATACTTTTCAAGGCATTCGGGTATTTCACTAAATCATAACTAATCGTCGGAATTGATTTGAAAGCGGCTGCTTTTTCAATCGGTGAACTGTTCACTCGGAAACTATCTTTGAGTTTATAATAGGGCATACTCGGATGGAGCTTCTCTGGCAGAAAGTCAAAACCTCGTTGACGCATCAGATTCCACCGCATACCCATCGCATGTGGATCGATCCCTTGAAGGCCGAAGAAACGGACAACGGAGGATGTCGCCTGATCTGTCCAAACCTTTTCTTCCGCAAGCGCATCAACGATCATTTCAGCGAGCTCATTCGAGCCGAACTGGAACGTGCCGCTGGTCACGAAATTCACCTTGACCTGGTGGTCATTGCCAACGGCGAACGATCGGACGCCTGCACCGTCGAGCCCCCCCGGCAGTTGATTCTGCCCAACATGACGGCTCAACCCTATCACGGGCGCCTTCTGCACAAGGATTTCACTTTCGATCAATTCGTGGTCGGCAAGAACAACGATTTCGCCTATTCGGCCGCGCTTTCTCTGGCGGTCCGCAAAAACACGCAGCACCACTCGCTTTTCCTGCTCTCCAAAACGGGAATGGGCAAGAGCCATTTGTCCCAGGCCATCGGCCATCAGATCATGTCCGAATTTCCCAACGAACGGGTCTATTACATGACGGCCGAGGATTTTACCAACGAGATGGTCACTTCTTATAAGACCAACACCGTTTCGACCTTCAAGGAAAAGTATCACAAGCTGTGCGATGTCCTGCTGCTCGAGGATGTCCATTATCTGAGCGGCAAGGATCGAACCCAGATCGAACTGACGCACACGCTGGATACGTTGTTCAACGAGAACAAACGCATTATCTTCTCCAGCTGCTACTCACCTTCGGAGATTCCCAAGTTGAGCGATCATCTCAGGTCGCGCTTGTCTTCCGGATTGATTTCGGGGATTGACCCTCCGGATTTCCGCGTGCGCGTTAAGATCATGCAGAAATATGCGCGGGCCAACGCGTGGAACATTCCCAGCGACGTGCTCGAATATCTTGCATCCGAGCTCACCCAGGATGTGCGCCAGCTGAAAAGTGGCTTGACCAGCGTCACCATGAAGGCATCCCTGCTCAGCATTCCGATCGACCTCGATCTGGCGGCCGGCGTCATACGCAACATGGTGCATAAAACGCAGAACATCACCATCGGCAACATCAAAAAGCTCGTCTGCAAATACTATAATATTACGCCTAAAGAGCTGGTAAGCCGTTCAAGGAAGCAGTCGATCGTCCGCCCTCGCCAGGTTGCGATCTATCTGGCACGACGCTATACGGATCAACCGCTGCAATCGATCGGCAGGAGTTTCAACCGGTACCATGCAACGGCGTTGTACGCCATCGGTGCCATTGAAAAAGGAATCAAACAAGGCGCTCCGGTCCAGCGGCATGTCGAATATTTGAGCAAAAAGCTGGAGGCAGGGGAATACTGATCCCGGACAGCTTCTTCCGCGGAGACGCCAAATGAAAGCCGAAGTTGAAAGCGGTACACGCATTCGCTTTCAATTTCGGCTTTAACTTCGCCTCGAGCCGTGCGGCTGTGTTGCACGGCTTTCAAAACGCCGCCGCCGGCCTGTTTGCGCAGCCATTTGAAAGCCGCGCCGCGCCTGAGGCTCGCTGCTCGTTTTTCAACAGACTTGTTGAATATTCTTCTTCGGTGGGAATCGGTCTACGTGCCGGTGGCGCTTGCCGATGGAGGGTGAATTGCTCCTGCAGGCGAGGTGGCAAGCAATCGATCCGGATTACTGGATCTTGATATCCACTCCTTCAAAGGCGACCCAATCTTCCAGCATCTCCATGCGCATATTCTGATCCTGCTGAATGGCACAACGCAAGCGCAGTACGCAACGCGCGGTGCACATCGGATTGGTCCGATTGTAATCGCCGAAGCAGCCCAGCTGCTCATTGACGGTCAATAATGCTTTTATTCTTCTATGCATTTCATTCCTCTCCCTGGAGCACCCGTATCATTGCCTGATGAATGAGACCATTGGTGGCCAGAAGCTGCTGATGTTCGATTTGAAACGGAAGCGCTTCGAAGTTGGTTACGCGCCCGCCGGCTTCGTTTACCATCAGTACGCCGGCCGCGGTATCCCAGGGCTTCAGTCCTTCTTCCCAGAAGCCCTCGAATTTTCCCCCCGCGACGTAGCATAAATCGATCGCCGCCGCTCCCAGGCGGCGAACGCCCTGAGCGGCCAGAAGGCATTTCTTGAACCTGCTGATCAAAGTGTCGATGCCTGTCCGGTTATCGTACGGAAACCCGGTGACGAGCAGGCTTTCCTCGAGCGCGGAGGTTGCCGAGACCTGCAGGGGGATGTTGTTCAGCCGGGCGCCCTGACCTTTCAGGGCGAGGAACAATTCTCCCGTCGCGGGAATCAGGACAAGTCCGACGAGGATTTCCGATTCCCGCGCAAAGGCAATCGATATGGAATAAAGCGGGAGGTGGTGCGCGAAATTGGTCGTTCCGTCCAGGGGATCGATGATCCAGCGGTACCGGCCGGGTTGTTCCAGCAGTCCGGACTCCTCGGCCAGAATCGTGTGATCCGGATAGTCTTCTTTGATGGTGGCGATGATCGCCTGTTCGGATTCGATGTCGGCCTCGGTGACAAGATCGATGGCCCCTTTTTTGGCAACCTGGGTGATCCTGCCGAAGCGATCATTGAGGACACGCCCTGCGCGATACGCTGCCCGTGTGGCAATCCGGCTGATCGGAGAAAGATCCATAAGCGTGATTATCTATCCAGTTTGATCGACGATTGTCAACACTTTATGCGCCGCAAAGGAGCTCACTGCGTCTCGGAATTCGACGCGGATTTATCTTCGATGACGCGGGACAGCATCGTGATCAGCGGCGGCAGAGTCTGCTTGTCGCGTGCGCTGATCAGAACGCCGTTCAGCCGTTCGGCCAGCTGGCCGGCGGTTTCGGGTTCGACGCGGTCCATTTTATTGAGAACCCGGATTTGCGTCTTCTGATGCAATCCAAGCTCTTCCAGGATCTTCTCGACCGAGCGGATTTGATCCGCAAATCGGGGATTGCTGATGTCGATCACATGCAGCAGCACGTCGGCGCTCTCCAATTCCTCCAGGGTGGCGCGGAAGGCAACCATCAAATCTTTCGGCAGATTGCGGATGAAGCCCACCGTATCGGTGATGATCACTTCCATGTCCTTTGGAAAGCGCAGCCGGCGGCTGGAGGGATCGAGGGTCGCAAAAAGCCGCCGTTCGGCAAGCACATGACTGTGGGTCAGGGTATTGAGCAGGGTCGACTTGCCGGCATTGGTGTAACCGATGATCGAAATAATCGGCAGCCCTTTCTGCCGGCGTTTGCGGCGCTGCTGGTCGCGCTGCTTCTGGACCTGTTTGAGGGCCTCTTCGAGTCGGTGGATTCTTTCGCGCACCCTGCGCCGGTTGATCTCGAGCTTGGTTTCACCCGGGCCGCGTCCCCCGATCCCGCCGGTCAGCCGTGACATGGCCGTATTTTTGGTCACCAGGCGCGGCAATAGATATTTGAGCTGCGCCAGCTCGACCTGCAGTTTGCCTTCGCGGCTTTGTGCCCGCTGGGCGAAGATATCGAGGATCAATTGGGTGCGATCGATGATCTTCAAATCGATCGCATCGGTGATCGAGCGTATTTGGGACGGATTGAGATCCTGATCGAAAACGATCAGCGTGACCCCCAACTGCATGGCCCGGATGGCCAGTTCGTTCAGTTTGCCGCTGCCCATCAGAAAACGCGAATCGATCTCCTTGCGCTGCTGCAGAATGGTGTCGACCACCTCGATGCCGCTCGATTGACTGAGTTCGATCAGCTCCTGAAGCGATTCGGCGGCCTTGCGCCGCGGCGCCGTGGTGACACTGATCAGCAGGGCGCGCTCGCCGGCAGTGGTGCGCCCCGGGGCGGGTCCGCCGGGGGGCATCTCGCTTTCCAGGGCCTGAATCAGACTCAGGCATCCAATGGAAAGTTGATGCGTGCGCAGAGGTTCCCGGATCTGGTATGCCGACCGGGAGATTTCGCCGGGCAGGATATGGGCCCAGTGGATTTCTCGGGGCAATCCGTTCACATCGAGGGTTACGGCGGCGATCATGTCCAGGCGCAGCAGGGCCAGGTCGGTCAGGTCGTCTTCGTTGAGCGGTTCGTCGCTTAAATGGGTGTGAATCAGGCGCAAGCCGCGCAGCCGGCCGGGATAGATCCGGTAGTCCGGCAATTCAGGGATCATCAGGCGCTGAAAATCCCCGACCAGCACATAGGCGACCCGTCCGGCGCGGTCGATCAGCAGCCCGACCTGGCGCTGAATGCCGTTCGAAAGTTCGGCCAGATCACGGTTCAGTTCGGCGGAAATCAAGGATTCGGGAGGAACGCGTCTGCGGTAGAAATTGTCCAGTCGATGCAGTTGTTCGGGTTTGAGGCCTCTGGTATTCCCCCAGATTTTCTTCATGCAGGATTCTCGAAACGGGTGTAGGCATTCAGAAATGTCAATGGAACCGTCCCCGTGGGGCCATTGCGCTGCTTGGCGATGATGATTTCCGCCATGCCGCGGTTTGAGTTGCTCTCGTCCTTATTATATACCTCGTCGCGGTAAATGAAAGCCACCACGTCGGCATCCTGCTCGAGGGCTCCGGATTCGCGCAAATCCGAGAGCTGCGGGCGCTTATCGCTGCGTTCTTCCAGTTTGCGGTTCAATTGTGACAGGGCGACGACCGGCAGGTTCAGCTCTTTGGCCAGAAGTTTCAACGACCGCGAAATTTCCGAAATTTCAAGATCGCGCCGTTCGGCGGTCAAGCGGCCTTTCATCAACTGCATGTAGTCGATGACCACCAGGCCCAATCCACGATCCATTTTCAGCCGTCGCGATTTGGTCCGAATCGAGGTGGCCGAAATATCCGGCGAATCGTCGATGAAAAGCGGGGCCTCGGACAGGACGCCGGCGGCGTCGGTGATGCGGTTCCAGTCCTCGGGATTGAGAAAACCGCCGCGGACGCGCGAAGAGTCGACGCGTGCCTCGGAACACAGCATGCGCATCGACAACTGTTCCTTCGACATTTCCAGAGAGAAGATGGCCACCGGGACATTGCCTTCGACAGCTGCATTGCGGGCGATGTTCAAGGCCAGGGCGGTTTTGCCCATGCTGGGGCGGGCGGCCAGAATGATCAGGTCGGAGCCTTGGAGACCCGCGGTCAAATGGTCCAGGCGTGTAAATCCGGTCGTCACCCCGGTGACCAGGGCGCGGTTGCCCTGGCGTTCTTCCAGCGCATCGATGTTGGATTCGATGATCTTGTTGAGCGGGTGAAAAGCGGCCTGATGCTTGTTTTCCGAGATTTCGAAAACGGCGCTTTCGGCGAAGTCCAGGACCTGATCCAGGTCGCCGGAATCTTCGTAGCAGCGCTGCGTGATTTCGTTCGATTTTGCAATCAGCCGCCGCAGCGATGATTTGTCGCGGATGATGCGGGCATAATGCTGGACATTGATCGCCGAGGGTACGGTGTCGACCAGGCGGGCCAGATAGGCAGCGCCACCGATCTCTTCAAGCTTGTTCTTCTCGCGCAGTACGTTGGTCAGGGTCACCAGATCGACGGGTTCTGCTTTGTGGAAGAGCGCGTTGATGGCCGCGAAGATGGTCTGGTGGGCGGTGCGGTAAAAATCTTCCGGGGTCAGCAGTTCCAGCACATCCAGCAGAATATTGTTATCCAGCAGAATGGCGCTGAGAATGGATTCCTCCGCCTCGATGCTCTGGGGTGGAAGCTTTTGAAGCGAGAGATCTCTGGAGCGCAATTGCGGGTTGGATGTCATTGAATCGGAATATAACGGATTTTATCAGATTACAATCGCAGGGTATCGGTTGGTGCCAACCGATACCCTGTACGTGCGAGATTTATTCGGAGATGACGTGAACGGTGATCTCGGGTTCGATCTCTTTATAAACCCGGATGGGCACTTTGAAGGTGCCGATCGTTTTTATCGGCTCTTTGAGCATGACCATTCGCTTGTCAACCTGGATATCGTTTTTGGCCAGCGCCTCGACGATGTCCCGAACGGTGATCGAGCCGTAGAGCCGATCCTCTTCGTGTATTTTGGCCGTGATCTGCAGCTCGATCTTTTCGAGCCGTTCGGCCATCTGGTTGGCGAGTTCCTTTTCCTTGGCGATCTGGACCTCGAACTTGGCCCGGCTCTGTTCGATGATCTTGCGGTACTGATCGGTGGCCGGAACCGCCTTGCCCTGGGGGAGAAGGTAATTTCGGGCAAAGCCGCTGGCGACTTCGACCTCGCTGCCGATGATTCCCAGCGAGTCGATGGTTTCTTTTAAAATCACTCTCATGGACAACCTCCGTTGTCGTCAGTTCAATAGAACGATATCGTCGGGGTGCTGGTGAACGTTTGCGGCCGCATGACTGGAAAGCGGCCTGCGGGCGTCCGCCGATCGCCCCTTATTCCAGGGTCCCGACAAACGGCAACAGCGCAATGGCGCGCGCCCGCTTGATGGCCAGCGTCAACTCGCGCTGATGGCTGGCGCATGTCCCGGTGATCCGACGGGGAATGATCTTACCGCGTTCGGTGATGAAATATTTAAGGGTTTTCCCGTCTTTGTAGTCGATCACGATGCTGCTGTCGGCGCAGAAGCGGCACACCTTGCGGCGGCGGTAGACTTTACGTTTACGCTTACGGGCGGCGGGTTTTTTTGAGTTGTCGGCGCTCATATGTTACTCCTCATCAGTATTGTCGGTTTCGGTTTCGTCCCCGTCCGCCTGGCCGCCGCCTTCATCGTTTGCGGCGGCCCGGTTGCGCGAACCCTCGTCCGCAGCTGCGGCTTTTTCCGCCGGCGGGGCGGCTTTGGCGGCTGCAATATCGGCTTTGATCTTTTCGACATCGGCCTCGGGATTGAGAAGGACCGTGAGGAATTTCAAGATGCGGTCGTCGATGCGGAACTGCCGCTCCATTTCGTCCACCAATGGCCCCGTGCCGCAGAAATCGAAACGCGAATAATAGCCCCGCGTCTTTTTCTTGATTTCGTAGGCCAGTTTTTTGGTGCCCCAGGGATCTTCGGCAATCAGTTCGCCCGCATTTTGTGAAATGATCTCACCGATGCGCGCGAACAGTGCCTTGCGATCCTCTTCCGATAGATCGGGATCTACAATGACAATAGTTTCGTACCTTCGCATAATGCCTCCTTGTGGCTGTATAGCCCCGGCAGCCAGCCGGAGCAAGGAATGCAACTGAAATCGCTTCCAATAGCACCGGTGGTTTTTGGATGTCAAGGCATTAATATGCGCCGGCTTTCAACGCCGCCGATTGTCCACAGCCCGCTGTGGGCCGCGGCCGCGCCGCTGCACTGTGGAGCGCCCGACCCCGTTGCGCGGGAGCCCACCTCATTGATAGGACTTGACAAAATGAGAGGCGACAGGTACTAGGCGAGATCCCATGGCAAGGCACATGATCTTTCGTCAGCTTGCATCAACGCATTTTTACAATAGGCAGAAAGCGGATCTTGAGGTATGGAGACGCTGGCGGCAACAGGGTATCCTGCCGTCCGCAGCTTATTAACGGAGCGATCCGGATCTCAACGCGCACGGAGTGTCCATGAGCAAGGATAACGATCAGAAATCCAGTGGTGTTCATGAGGGTGGCAATGCATCCCATCATCCCGACGCATCCCCCCACGCCCCGGGAGGCGGCGCCTATATCCTCCTGTTCTTCATCGCCGGCGTAGCCTTAAGCATGGTACTGGGATGGGCGGTCTTTCCCAAGCTGCTTTATTCCCACAAGAACCAGCCCTTCAATTTCAATCATAAGCTCCATCTGGAACAGGTCGACGGCTGTGTGAGCTGCCACTTTTTTCGTGAAGACGGAAGTTTC
Source organism: Pseudomonadota bacterium (assembly GCA_023435265.1). GTDB lineage: Bacteria > Desulfobacterota > Desulfobacteria > Desulfobacterales > Desulfosarcinaceae > UBA2230. The sequence continues at coordinate 15,524 of JAEYRZ010000174.1, read as the reverse complement.
TCGGGATCACCGGCCCTTGCGCAATGCATCGATTGCCATTCCGAAAAAATGGGTGAGAGCGAGGACGAAGCTATTTTCGTGGACCAGTATGTCGCCAAGGAGCGCGAGGTCCCCTGGCTGAGATATGCACGCCAGCCGGATTGCGTTTTCTTCTCGCACGCCGCCCATGTCTACGGCGCCAAGCTGGATTGTATGACCTGTCACGGTGATATCGGAACTTCCGAGCAACTGAAGCCTTTCGAGGAGAACCGGATCACCGGCTACAGCCGGGATATCTGGGGACACAACATCGCGGGTTTCAAGCGCAACACCTGGGACCGCATGAAAATGGATGATTGCGCTCAGTGCCACAAAACGGCCGGCATCCATGATTCCAGCGTTCAAACCGGCCGCGATGCCTGTTTTGTCTGCCACAAATAACAGGGTTCACCTTACGCGAGATACTTCCACTGACAATCGACGGGCGAGCTAGGTTGAGGTAAAATTTATGAAATTGTCCAGAAGATGTTTCCTCTCTTTCGTCATCGGCGGGGCTGCAGGCACCGCGCTTTCGCCTTTGCCCTGGAAGCTGACCGACGACCTCTCCATCTGGTCCCAGAATTGGCCATGGACTCCCGTGCCTGAAGAGGGTGAAACCGCGTATGTCAACTCGACATGCACGCTATGCCCCGGCGGTTGCGGGATCAGCATTCGAAAAGTCGGTGACCGGGCGGTCAAAATAGAAGGCATCGAAGACCACCCGATCAATAAAGGCGGCATCTGCATGCTGGGGCTTTCAGGGCTGCAACTGCTCTATGGCCCGGACCGCGTCAAAACGCCGCTCAAACGTATCGGCGAACGCGGAGAAGGCCGCTGGCAACCGATCTCCTGGGAGCAGGCGGCCCGGGAAGTTGCTGAAAAACTGACCGAAATCCGCAGCCAGGGCAATCCGCAATCGGTGGCCTGCATCAGCTCCCGGGATGCCGGAACGGTGCCGCAGCTGCTCAATCGGTTTTTAAGTGCTTATGGATCGCCCAATTTCTATCGCATGCCCTCCATGGAGGATGCTTCCGAGGCGGCGCTGTACCTGATTCAGGGGGCCGATGGATTCGCCGGCGTGGATGTCGAAAATGCCGATTTCATTTTGAGCTTCGGCAGCGCCATCCTGGAAGGGTACGGCTCGCCGGTGCGCATGATCCAGGCGCACAGCGGCTGGAAAGAGCGACATGCGACCCTGGTCCAGGTCGAACCGCGTTTGTCCAACACGGCGGCTCAGGCGAATCAATGGCTGGCCATCAATCCGGGCACCGAAACCGAGCTGGCCTTCGCTTTGGCGCACGTGATCATCAGCCAGGACCTGGTGCGCTCCGGAGGTGCGGAGATCCGGGGTCTGGGCGCTTTCGCCAGTATGGTCAAGGAGAAGTATGCTCCCGAATCGGTGGCCGGATTGGTCGGCGTTGACGCTCAAAGAATTACCGATCTGGCCAGGCGCTACGCCACGGCCAAGAAGCCGCTGGCGCTATATGGATGCGGTAAAGGCCAGACCCCGGGCGGTCTCAAGGAGGCGCTGGCGGTCCATGCGCTGAACGTGCTGGTGGGCAATATCAACCAGAGCGGAGGCCTGCTGGCCCTGCCGGCTTACGATTACATCAAATGGCCGGAGATCCAGACCGATGACGCGGCTGCCGCTGGGCTTCAACAACCACGTCTGGACGACGCCGGTTCGGAGCGCTATCCCCATGCACGCTACCGGGTCCATCAGCTCATCAAACGCATCCAGGAAGCTCCCGAGGCGGTCCAGGCGCTTCTCGTGGCAGAGTCCAATCCCTGCTACAGCCTGCCGGACGCGGCGGCCGTAAAGGAAGCATTCGGCAAAGTTCCGTTCGTGGTCAGTTTTTCTTCCTTGATGGACGAGACGGCGATGCAGGCCGACCTGATTCTGCCGAACCATACTTACCTCGAACGCTATGAGGATGTGCCGGTCACGGCCGGCATCCGCCAACCGGTGATCGGATTGTGCCAGCCGGCGGTCAAACCGCTGCATCGCACACAACACCTCGGCGATACCATTATCCAGATTGCCCAGGCCATGGGCGGTGGAATCGCCGAAGCGTTCCCCTGGGAATCCTACGAGGCCTGTCTTCAGGAAACACTGGCCGATCAATGGGACGAGCTGACCGAGAAAACGTATATTGCCGGCCTGGATGCCGGCGTGTTGTCCGGACAGCTGGTTTTGATGAACGATGCACTGGGCGCCATCTACATGGCCGAATCCATCAGCCCGGAGGGGGATGCGGGAAGCTACCCGTTGCTTCTGGTGCCATACGATTCACTGCGTCTGCCCAGCCGGGATGTCGCCGCCACGCCGTTCATGATCAAAACCGTACCCGATACCATTTTGAAAGCGCGCGACGGTTCGGTGGAAATCAATCCGCAGACGGCCGCCACCTTGGGCCTGGCCGACGGCCAGCTGGCGGTGTTATCGACCCCCAGGGGCGAGGCGCGCGTTCGCATCCATGCGTTTGACGGCGTCGCGCCGGGTGTGGTCGCCATGCCGCGCGGGTTGGGTCATACCACCCAGGACCGCTTTGTGATGGGCAAAGGCGCGAATGTCAATCAACTGATCGGTCCGATGGAAGATCCGGCCTCCGGACTCTATGCGGCCTGGGGCATCCGCGCCAAACTGGCCAAAGCCTAACTGTTGAAACGAGGTTCTGATGAAACAAGCGCAGACACAACATCGACCCAAACGCTACGGCATGGTCATCGATCTGGACAAGTGCACTGGTTGCGGCGCCTGCATGGTGGCGTGCTTCGCCGAAAACAATGTCCCGTTCAGGGAGGACGAGTCCGACAAGCGACTCAGCATCACCTGGATGCGCGTCTACAAACTGACCAACGGCAAGAGCTTCCCCGAAATCGAAGTCGCTTATTTGCCCCGCCCGTGCCAGCATTGCGCCGGTAAGCATGAGGGGCACTCTCCGTGCGTGTCGGTCTGCCCCGCCACGGCCACCGATTACAGCCGGGAGACCGGTATCGTCAGCCAGATCTATACCCGTTGTTTCGGATGCCGTTACTGCATGGCCGCCTGTCCGTACCATGCACGCCACTTCAATTGGTGGGACCCGGTCTGGCCGGAAGGAATGGAGCGCTATCTCAGTCCCAATGTTTCCCCGCGCATGCGCGGCGTCGTGGAAAAATGCAGCTTTTGTTTCCATCGCTATCAGCTTGCCCGGGACAAGGCATTCACGGAGGGGCGCAGGGAGCTGGAAGAGGGCGAGTACCAGACCGCCTGTACGCAAGCCTGTCCGGCCGGTGCGATCCTCTTCGGCGACTTGAACAACCCCGAACACAAAGTGCATCAGATCGCGCAGCCCGATGTCCGGCACGGGTATAAATCGGGCAACCCGCATGCATTCCGCCTGCTGGAACGCCTGGGGACCAACACCAAGGTTTACTATGTTTCCAGCCGCGACTGGGTGCGCAGAGCCGGAGACAACTACCTGGCCGACGAACAGCCGGGCACCGTCGCTCCGGCCGGTTCGCATGCCTGATGAAAACACCGGGATAAAGATATCTTATGCCATTGACCCGTAATATCACGATTGCGCTCCAAACGGCCGAAACGCGTATCGGCCGGCGCGATCACCGATCGTAAGGAGTACATACCGTATGGATTCCGCTCTTATCCCCGATGGCGTCAAACGGTGTCCCTTGTGGAAATTCTTGTTGGGCCTGGGTGTCGTCACCCTGGTTCTGCTGTGGGGTGTTTATGCCATGCTGTTGTGCTGGATCAAGGGATTGAACCAGACCAACATGAACGACTACTATGGGTTCGCCTTGTGGATCTGGGCCGACCTGGCGGTCATCGCCCTAGGCGGCGGCGCCTTCTTCACCGGATTGCTGAGATATATCATCGGCAAGGATGAGCTCAAAAATATCATCAATTATGCCGTCCTGATCGGATTCATCTGTTACAGTTCGGCATTGCTGATTCTGGCCATCGATGTCGGTCAGCCGCTGCGCAGCTGGTTTATTTTCTGGCACGCCAATGTACACTCGATGCTCACGGAAGTGGCCTTCTGCCTCTCATGTTATTTTGCAGTATTGACCATCGAGTATATTCCGCTGATCCTCGAAAACCGTCAGATCGACAAGGTCCCGTTCTTTCACAACCTGGGCCATAATATGCACTCGGTCATGGCCGTTTTTGCAGCCACCGGCGCCTTTCTCTCCTTTTTCCACCAGGGATCGCTGGGTGGTGTTTCGGGCGTGCTCTTCGGGCGGCCCTTCGCCTACCGCGAGCATATCCTGATCTGGCCCTACACATTCTTCCTTTTTACCTGGTCGGCTGCGGCTTTCGGTCCCTGCTTCACCCTGTTCATCACCTGGCTGACCGAAAAGATCACGCGTAAAAAATTGGTCAAGGACAACGTCATCAACCTGCTGGCCAAGATCTCCGGCTGGATGATTTTTACCTACATTATCACCAAGACCGTCGACACAATCTACTGGGCGTTCAATACTGCGCCCGGGTTGGGATTGAACTGGGAATTCTTCTATCAGAACAATCCGCTGTATGGAAAGTGGATCCTGTTCGCCGAAATCGTTCTGGGCGGCTGGGTCCCGGCGCTGATTCTGATTTTCAAGCCGACGCGTGAAAACCGCAGCTTGCGGACCACCGCGTTTTTCCTGGGGATCGTGGGCGTTTCATTGAACCGCTGGGTGATGGTGCTGCAGACCATGGCGGTGCCGGTCATGACGTTCGATACGTGGGCCATGTACATCCCGAGCTGGCAGGAGGTGGCGACAACGATTCTGCCGGTTGCCTACGGCGTGATCCTGATCATGATCTCCTACCGTTACCTGCCGATCTTCCCGCAGGAAAAGGAACTGAACCCGAGTGTCGCGTATATTCCCCAGGCGGCCGCTGTCCCGACCCAACCTTCCGCCTCCGCAAAGACGGCCAAGGTCGGAGAAGCGATGCCCTCAGAAGCTTAGGAGGTCGTGATGTTTCCTTTTTCATTCGAATGGGTTTGGGATATGGGCCACTATGTTTTTCACGGCGGATTGTGGTACGCCATGACCATTTTGGGCCTGGGCATGACCTACTGCGTCGTCAAGGCGGTGGTGGACACCATCCAGGGCAAAGGCGGCGGCCACCACCATTAACTCAAGCTGTGTTGGGTGATGATGATTCCATGAACGCTTTTCATTCTGCGAAGTGAAAAGCGTTCATTATTTTTGCGGCGCGTGCATTGGCGGAACGGATCATGTGCACTGCGTTCGAATCATGATGCAGGCCGGGGAAAGACATGGATAAGATATTGGTGCAGGGCGGACGCCGGTTGGCCGGAGAAGTTTTTATCAGCGGTGCCAAAAATGCCGCCCTGCCCATGCTGGCTGCGGCTTTGCTCAGCGATGGGGTCAATGTGCTGCACAATGTCCCCAATTTGCGTGACATTCACAGTACATTGGACCTGCTGAAGCATTTAGGCGCACAATGCGAACTGACGGACCACGTTGCCCGCGTGAACGCCGGCGGGCTGCACAATTACGAGGCGCCTTATGACCTGGTCCGCAAGATGCGGGCTTCCATTCTGGTTCTGGGGCCGCTGTTGGCCAGACTGAAAAGGGCCCGGGTATCGCTGCCGGGTGGCTGTGCGATCGGCGCCCGGCCGATCAATCTTCATCTGACCGCCCTTTCCCGGCTGGGGGCGGAGATCAATCTGACGCATGGGTATGTCGAAGCGACCTGCCCCCAACTCCGCGGCGCGGATATCTATTTCGATGTGGTGACCGTCACCGGCACCGAAAACATCATGATGGCCGCCGCCCTGGCGCAGGGAACCACCATTCTGCGCAACGCGGCGCGCGAACCCGAGGTGACCGCCCTGGCCGATATGCTCAACCGGATGGGCGCGCGGATCGAAGGCGCGGGAAGTTCGGAGATCACCATCCACGGGGTGCCCGAACTGCATCCGACCGAGGTGCGCATCATTCCCGACCGCATCGAAACAGGCACGTTCATGACCGCTGCGGTGCTCACGGACGGCGATGTCGTCATCCGAGGGGCTGAACCGGAACATGTCAAAGCGCTGATCCACCAGTTGCGCCGGGCGGGGTCGGAAATCGAGGTACGGGGGAACAAGACGATCCGCGTTCAAGGCTGCGGCACCCCGCACAGCGTCGATGTCAAAACGCTGCCCTATCCCGGTTTCCCCACGGACATGCAGGCACAATTCATGGTGCTGATGGCTGTGGCCGAGGGATCCAGCCTGATCTCCGAAACCATTTTCGAAAACCGGTTTATCCACGTGGGTGAATTGCGGCGCATGGGCGCCGACATTACCATCTCGGGCAACAATGCGGTCGTCAAGGGCGTCGAACATCTTTCGGGCGCACCGGTGATGGCCACCGACCTGCGGGCCAGCGCCTGCCTGGTTCTGGCCGGACTGGTGGCTGAAAATACGACCGTGGTGAACCGCGTGTATCATCTGGATCGGGGGTATGAAGCGCTGGAGGAAAAGTTTGCGGCCCTTGGTGCGGCCATCCGGCGCGTTCCGAGCTGACAGGCGGGAACAGGCCAGAGGCGGGCGGATGCCCGACCCTGGCCTGTTATTATGCGTCAAGCTTTATTAAGCTTTCGATACTTCGACAAAATGCTCTTGATAGGCAATGGCGCCGCCGGCCGGATCCCAAATCTGCATGCCGCCGCGCATGAACTTGTTGTCGGCCAGTCCCTTGCCGAAAGCGCGGCTCTCGATCGGCAGACGATGGCCGAAGCCGTGGAGCACGAAAACGGCTTCGGGATGAATCAGGTCGGTCACCTTGGCCGTGATCTCCTCCGAGTAGCCGTTCTGTGAAACCCTTACCGTATCTCCGGAACTGATTCCCAGTTTCTGCGCCGCCGTACGGTTGATCCACAGCACGTTCTCGGGAACCTGTTCGTAGAGCAGGGGATTGTTCACCGTATGGCCCTGGGTGTGCTGGGCACAGCGGCCGAAGGTCAAACGGAACATGCCGGCCGGCGGCTGCTGGGGTGCCGTGTAGGGTTTGAGCGAAGTCAGTCCGTTCTGCTCCAGTTTGCTTGAGACGATCTCGAACTTTCCGCTGGGGGTTTTGAACTTAATGGCGTCGAAGTCTTTGTAGATCGGTTTGCTGGTCAGTTGCACGTTTCCGGTCGCATTGAAATCCTCGATCTTCACGCCGGTCCCCTCCAACTGCGCGCGCCAGATATCTTCGATTTTTTCGAATACCAGTTGATCGAGCCCCATGCGCTTGGCCAGGCCGCTGACGATCTCCCAGTCGGCTTTGGTGTCATAGCGCGGCTCGATTGCTCGGTGGCGCACAAAGAAGTGCGGCTTCAGTCCGCTTTTGGAGGCGATGACGCTTTCGCGTTCCAGATACGGCGATAGCGGCAGCACCACATCGGAGAACCATGCGGTATCCGACCAGCTGAAGGTTACCGAGACCAGCAGATCGAGATGGTTGAAGATTTCCATCAACCGTTCCGGCTCGGGAAAGCCCATCAACGGGTCGTGCCGATAGGCGATGTAGGCCTTGACCGGATACGGATCTTCGGAAGCGATCGCTTCATAGAGCAGGTGGGCCAGTCCCGGCCCCTCCTCGAAATGCTTGTAGCGCCAGCCGACTCCGTCGGCACGCTTCTCCTTGGGTTTGGGATAAAGGTCGATGAAGTTCTTCAATCCCTTGCGGCCTGCATCGGCCGGTTTGGCGACGAAGGGCAGCCCTCCCTTGGCCCCGATCGATCCCAGCAAGGCATTGATGATGTAAATCGAGCGGCAGACATAGAAGGAATCGCGGTAGCGGGCCTGCATCCACCCCGGATGCCAGATGACCGCGGGATGGGCGGCGGCCAGTTCCTGGACGAACTGGCGCAGCTGACCGGCGTCGATCCCCGTTTCGGTCTGGGACCATTCCGGGGTGTAGGGCTGGATGAACTTTTCGAGTTCCTTGAGGCCGTCGATATAGCGGTCGGCAAAGCGCTGGTCGTAGAGCCGCTTGGTCAGCAGTTCATGAATCACGGCCAGGTTGAAGGCATAATCGGCTCCGGGGCGGATTTGCAGGTAGCGTGTCGCCTTGGTGGCCGAAATGTTGGCGCGGATGTCGATCACCGTGAGCTTGCAGCCTTTTTCCAGAGCGTCCATCAGGTTGTTGACCTCCTGAACATTGACCGCTTCGAAAATATTCCTGAGCTGCAGAACGACATGGCGCGCGTTTTTAAAGTCGTACACCACGTCTTTACGGCCCATGCCCATGGTCGAGAGCGCAGCATGTTGAACATTGCGCGCGCATGAGGAGTCGTGATTCACGTAATTGGGCGAACCGACGCCGCGCAGCCAGGCGCGGTGCAGGTCGCGGAAGGGGCCGCCGCGGTCGGAGAGCGCGATGGCCTGTGCGCCGTGTTTTTCCTTGATCGCGTTTAATTTCTGGCCCACGTAGTCGAAGGCTTCATCCCAGGAGACCTGGCGCCACTTGCCCTCGCCGCGGGCACCTTCGCGGATCAGGGGGGTCTGGGGGCGTTCGTGATCCTGGATCAGCGCCGATCCGGCCGCGCCGCGCGGACACACCGCGCCTTTCATGGCAGGCACGTTGGGGTTGCCCTGAATGAAGGCGACCTGTCCATTTTCCACCTGCACCATGATGGGGCAGCGCACCGTGCACATTCCACAGATACTGAATGTCGATTTTGAGGTCATTTGCATCTCCTGGTCGCCGCCGCTATGTCAGCGGCGGTCGTGATTTCATTGGCCCATTGCCAAACGATACGGGTGAAGGTTTAATGTTTACTCCGCGCTTCCACGTCCGAAGCGGTTGCGGGGAGGCTGCTTGCTCATGATCTGCAGGCGGTCCGAAAAGAGCTTGGCGCATATCGGGCAGTAATGATGCGGTACCTTGACATGCGCGTGCGGTTCGGTCCGGTGCTCGACAAGGCGCACCTGCTGTTCGGTTGCATAATGTTTGCCGCACCCTTGACAGCGGGCAAGCGGCTGCTGTCCGATGAGGTCCTCACGGATGTGGATCATGCGCACGGCGCCCTGGTCCGTGGTCCGGATCGCATGGGTGGGGCACAGATTGGCGCAGGTGCCGCATCCGATGCAGCGGCCGGGCACCGGCACGACCTGTTCGCGTCCATCCACTTTTTCCATGCGCAGTGCCGATTGCCCGACGATCTCTTTGCACACCCGGATACACAATCGGCAGCGGATGCAGCCGTCGGGCATCGGCGGCAGCGCAATGCCTTCGGCGGCCGCGATTTCCCGGATGCGCTGAGACATCGGCGCAAGGGCGTAGAGCCGTTCGACGGCAGCCGTTCTCGCCTGATGCACCTGCGGGGTATCGGTGTGCACCACCATGCCCTGCCGGATCTTGAGAAGGCAGGCGAACATGACGGTGGTCCGCCCGCCCGCTCCGGCGACCTGCACAGCACACAGTTTGCAGGCGCCGGACGGCTTGAGCGCCGGATGGAAACACAGCGTGGGGATTCGGATGCCGTGTTCCCGGGCAGCCTGCAGGACCGTACCGCCGGATTCACTCTCGATTTCAATGTCGTTGATTTTGAATCGTATCATCTCAGTCTTCGCTGGCATTTTGCAGCGCATCGATATAGTCGTGCAGGTGTTCCGTTTCCTGCCGGAGCTGCCGCGCCTGCTCCCGCAGCAGGTCCTTGAGCTGTATCAGCCCGTGAACGTGATCCCCTTCCAGTACAATCAAGTGGTCGATCTCTTGCGCGATCATATCGGCCACCGCCTGGTCCAGGGTTTGGTCTGCCGTCGCCCTGAGCGCGTGCCGGGAGGCTGCGCTGCCCGCATCGACTGCGGGCGTGTCGCCGCGCAGGAAACCGGCGATCACATCCGCGGCGGTCAGAATTCCTTTCAGAGAACGATCGTCCATGACCAGCATCGCCGAGAGCCGCTGGGTTACCATTTGGGCTGCGGCCGTTGTTATGCGTGTCTGCGGCGCCACACGGGCAACCGTCAAGAATTCGGGCTTCAGCAGGTCGCGAAGCTGCATGGCGGCGGAGCTCCCGAAAAACCGGTGAAGGCCTTATTCCCCAATCACCCGCAGGCAGTCCTGGGGAAGCCTGAAGGTGCCGCGGTCTTCGAGACTGACCTCCACCAGGGCATCCGGATCGTTGATCAACGTGTCCGGATCGGTGATGATCCCGCGCTGTCCGATGAGGGCATCCATAAACGCCTCCCAGACATCGTCCTGGCTGCGCTGATAGACTTCGACTTTCTGCCCTTTGTGGAATACCATGTTCCAACCTCCTGGTTCGGACCGCTAGGCCGGCGGTTTGATCTCCGAATGGCTGTGAACCCGCTGTTTGCGCGCGCAGGCATCACACAATCGGTGCAATTCGCCTCGGGGGACCTTGTCCGAAATGCGGCGGTGGATGAAGTCGAGGTATCTTCGGGTGCCGATCGTGACGCCGCAGGCCTCGCATTGAAATATCGGCTGCCGGCTGAGAATCGTCCCGCACAATGACAAAACCCGTTCACCGCCGCGATCTTCGATGCGCATGGCACCCGTCGGGCAGTTCGCCGCACAGGCACCACAGCCGATGCAGCGCTCCTGCGTCCTGCGGAAATCGCTCTCCCCGGCCTGTGTGAAATCGAGGTAGCCCAATTCCAGGGCATTTACGCCCATCTTGTCACGGCAAACCTCGACGCATCGTCCGCACCGGCGGCAGATGTCGCAGCGCAGGCATCGCCGGGCCTCTTCCCGCACCATGTTTTCGGTCAGCCCAAGTTCCACCTGCTGAAAGGTCGTCCGGCGGCGATGGATGTTCAGCAAGGTCATTTCGGGGCGCTTGAGCGCCATCTTGGTCGTGGCCGGAACCTCGATCCACGCGGTCCGGCACCGCCGCACCGGAACGGGCGGCATGTTGGGCTGGGGAATGCCGTTCAGGTAGCGCTCGATGGCATTGGCCGCCCGCTTGCCTCCGCCGATCGCTTCGATGACGGTCGCCGGGCCGGTTACCGCGTCGCCGGCGGCAAAAACCCCGGGAATATTAGTCTCCATGGTGGCCATGTGCACCTGAATGGTGTCGCGCCGTGACCACGTCATTTGCTCCAATGCGTCCAGCCAGCGACGCTCCACGCGCTGGCCGATCGCGCTGATGACGGCGTCGGCGGGGATCGTGAATTCACTGTTTTCGATCGGCTTGGGGGACTTGCGGTCCGTACCGGGCAGGGCGACCATGCGCGCCCGCAGGCAACGCAGACCGGTGACCCGTCCGGCTTCCCCTTCGACAGCGATCGGAATCGTCAGGAATTCGAAATCGATGCCTTCTTCTTGCGCCTGTTCCACCTCTTCATGGTCGGCGGGCATTTCCTCATGGGTGCGGCGATACGCCATCACCACCTTGCGACTGCCGAGCCGCAGGCAGGTGCGGGCGGCATCGATGGCCACATTGCCGCCGCCGATCACCACGACCTGGTCGCCGGGCCGGTGACGTTCGCCCAGCGCAATCCGCTGGAGGAAATCGACGGCTTCGAAAACCTGAGGGAACTCCTGTTCTCCGGGAATGCCGAGTTTGAACGAGGCATGGGCACCCACGGCCAGGAAGAAGGCCTCGAAGCCTTCCTCGCGGAGCTGCTCGAGCGTCACGTCCCGGCCGAAACGGGTTTGCATGCGGAACTCCACTCCCAGATCCTGTATCATGGCGACTTCACGGTCGATCACGTCACTGGGCAGGCGGTAGCGCGGAATACCCGCCAGGAGCATCCCGCCGGCCCGCGGCAAAGCCTCGATCACACGCACCGCATAGCCTTTGAGCGCAAGATAATAGGCTGCACTGAGGCCTCCGGGGCCCGCTCCGATGACCGCCACCTTGCGGTGGTTGGGCGGCGCGGCCGGCGGGTTGCGATACTCGCCGCGGGAAAGGGCGCGTTCCGCGGCGAACGCTTTAAGGGCTTTTATCGATACCGAGGTGTCGATACGCGCCCGCACGCACATGAATTCACAGGGCCGGGTGCAGACGAGCCCGCAAACCCATGGAAAAGGATTGTCGCGTCGGATGATTTCGATGGCCTCGGCATCCTGCCCCAATCCGATAAGCGAGACATAGGTCGGGACGTCGATACCAGCCGGGCACGCCATCTGGCATGGGGCGGGAGTGAGCCGGTCGCAATCGCCGGAAGCGCAATTCTGTGTTTTAACATGGCTTTCGAATACTTCCCGATGCTCATCCATAAAGCTGGAAAACCGCTCGGCCGCGGCGACGGCGTCGGGCGTGCCTGAGGGCAGCGCATCCAGGCGTTGTCGAATCGCCGAGAGATGATCCTGTCCTGCACGACCGGAAGCGATATCGCGCACCAACAGGACGATTTCGTCCAGAAGTCGGCGGGTGCGCGGGTGCAGCCCGGACTGATGGTCGAGCAGCGCGGTCAGCTCTTTATAGACGGTGTGTACTGGACAAGGAATCGGAGCATTGGGCATGGGGTTTCTCGAACTCGTTAATTCATGAACATTCAATACGTCTCCGGGGGCGTACGTTAGAAAGCGCTGTGCTCAAGCGACGCCACCGAATCCGCATGCCGCTGGCGGCGGACCTGTGTCATTTTCTCCACACTGCCGAAGTCCAGGCACTGGGTGGTGCAGGTGGCGACGCAAGCGGGCTTCTGGCCCTTGTCCAGACGGTCTTTGCAATAGTCGCACTTGACCACTTTGCCGGTCTCGGGATTCCACTGCGGCGCACCCCACGGACAGGCCGAAATGCAGGTTTTGCATCCCACGCAGAGGCCTTGATCCACGAAGACGATTCCGTCTTTGCTGCGCTGCTGCATCGCGCCGGTCGGGCAGGCGGCGACGCACCAGGGGTCCTGACAATGGAAGCACGGCATAAAAATGAAGGCCGAACGCGGCAGGTCACCGATCATGCGGGGGCCGACTTCGATAATCTGACACAGCCGCGGACCCGGCGGGAGCTTTTTGTTGGCTTTGCACTGAACTTCGCAGGCCTTGCAGCCGATGCACTTGCGGGTATCTTGGAACAGGTAATACCGACTCATGGGGTTTGGTCTCCTATCGGGAAATTACAGAAATTGGACCGGTTATTGAACGGGCCGCCGATATCCTCCGCTTTCACAGCAATATCCATACCATTTCGTGACCGTATAATCAAATCCGGATCGGGTCGATTGATAAAAAAATTTCAATCAGAATGGCAGGTTGCCGTTGGCATGCAGTTGCCGTACACTTTGGAAAGCCGCCCGATGGCCGCTTAGGAGGTCGGGGTGCAAATAAATACATGCATCTTGTATTTTTTAATGCGGTATCTAATTTATTTTAAATTGAGTAACTTGGAAGACAGAATGAGACCGTGCAATAAATTTGTGGCATCTTTTGCGCGAAATGATGGGCGCCGGTCGGCCGTTCATCCAGCGTAGAGCCTCTTTCGCTTGACATAAGATATTGACTTTACGGCTACTTTAACCAGGACTCCAATACACCGGTGAAGTGGCATATGCTTTGCTCAGCTTTTTGGCGATCAATTGTGCCGACGGATGCAGGCCGCGATTACGGAAGCGAGTCCGCCTTCGTAAACCGCGACCGATCAAGGCGGGCGCAGCCCGCCGCTTTCATTCCCAACTTCTTTGGAGGAGCTATGTACAGAAAAATCATTGCCATGTTGTTTTTGTGCGCCTTTATCGCCTTGATCGCCGTGCCTCTGGTCCCGAGCGGCCCGGCCTACGCCGCCGAGGGCCCGCTGGAAAAAGCCATTGCCGCCGCACCCAAAGGCACCGAAACAGGGCAGATCGATCCCAACGCCCCTGCGGGTTACCTGGGCATTCCCGGCGGCAAGCAGATCAATCTGGCCGTCGCCTTCATCTGGGCCGTATGGGTGGGCTGGGTATTCTCCACGGTGGGCGCTTTCGGCGGCATCATGGCCGGTGTGGGCCACATTTCGGTGTTCGGCCTTGGCGACTACGCCAAGACGTTCAAAGATTCGGCCCCGGCCCTGAACAAAGTGGTCACGGACAGCATCCGGGTCTCCAACCAATGGCTGGTCGGGCTTTCGGCATTGGTTTCAAGCGTCAACTACGCCAAGCAGAAACGACTGGTCATCGCACTCGGCACGGTGCTGGGCCTCGGCTCGCTGTTGGCCGCTTTCCTGGTCGCCTACACCACGATGGGCAAGATCAAGTTTTCCCAGTACCAGGGGTATTTCGGCCTGATCGTGTTCATCATCGGCGGCTTCATGGTCTATGAAATGACCCCCCGCGGTCAAGCCAAGAAGAAAGCAGCCAAGGAAGCGGTCAAAGCGTTTGAAAACACCATCAAGCAGCGGGGCGACATCACCACGATGGGTGTCACCACCCAGAAATTCAACCTGGCCCGCACCGAGATCTCCTTTTTCGGCCAGACCTTCGGGTTCAGCCCCATCTGGGCCTTCGTGGGTGGCTTTTTCATCAGCGCCATTTCGTCGTTTATCGGCGTGGGCGGCGGCTTTCTCTACGTCCCCTTTCTGACCAGCGTGGTGGGACTGCCCATGTTCGTGGCCGCCGGCACTTCGGCGCTGGCGGTTTTGATCAGCATGATTCTTTCGATTTTCAATTTTATGATCAAGGGTGTCACTGTGTATTGGGCCATGATCGGAGTGGAGTTGATCGGCATTTTCGTCGGTTCCATGATCGGGCCGCGTACCGGCAAGTATATCCCGGAAAAAGCGCTCAAATACTTCTTTATCGCCCTGGCGGTCTATGTCGGTCTGGACTATTCGCTGCGCGGATTCTTCGGCATCCGCATGATCGGCTAGTCTTGAAACGGCAGGTAGCCTGATATAAAAAAGGGATCGCGGCCGGAGCCGCGATCCCTGTCATCTAAGAATGATATGAGTTCAACCTTCACTGACATCCTGACCGTCCTCGATCCACTGTTGATCGCCCCCTACCGGCTGACCGGCAATCCGGTGGCCGGCTTTTTCATCGGGACCTTCAGCCTGGCGATGATCTGCGTGATGATCGGTGAGTTGACACTTTCGCTGGCCATCCGTTTCAACCGCCGGCATATCGATGCCTTGAAGCGCGAAATCGCCGACCGGGAGGCCATGAGCATGCAGGCCCACGCGGCCGGCGACCGTACCGGATACAAGGCGTTGAACAAACAGGCCAATGATGCCTGGGGACGACATTTCTTTACCATGGCGGCCTACTCGGCCGGTATGCTGTGGCCGATTCCGTTTGCGCTGGCCTGGATGCAGACCCGCTTCTCCGCCGTAGCGTTTGCGTTGCCGGATGCGCTGACCGGTCTGCTCGGAAATGCGGTGGGCTACCCCTTCTTCTTCATTCCCCTCTATATTCTGGCCCGCATTCTCTTCGGCCGCGTGCGTTCGAGATTGCCTTATTTCCGCGGTGTGCATAAAATGCTGAACGAATCCCGAAATGACGCGGGTTGAGTTCGCATTCGTTCGCTGGATACTCACAAAATGCGCTCGCGCTCGAGACACAAAGACGCTTTCCGCATGAAATTCCTTTTGGCGGCATCAATGCTGGTCCTCGTCATGGGTGTCGCCC
>JAEYRZ010000164.1 GCA_023435265.1 Pseudomonadota bacterium | reverse complement strand
CAACACAATCGCGTACAGGCGGCGGGCCGGGTCGGACAGCCAATTCGCGAACCGATCGGAAGAAATGCTTTACGATCCGACCTTCAGGACCAGGGCGGCGGCCGTATCGCCGGCGGCGCAGCCTCCGAACAGGAGGTACCCGCCTCCGGCCATGGCGGTTTCTTCAATGCCCTCGATGATCAGGCGGCCCCCGGTGGGCGCCTGGGGGTGTCCGAAAACCAGCGAGCACCCGTAATTGTTGAACCCCATCACGTCGATACCGAGCTCATGGGCCATATAGAGGTCGTTGGCGGCGAACGGATTGTGGGTTTTGATGGTCTTGATCTGTCCGATGCCCAATCCTGCTTTTTCAAGGGCCATGCGCACGGCGGGCACCACCGCCATGGCCATGAACGCCTTTTTGGTGCGCGCATACCCGTAGGAGACCACTTTGACCTCGATGGCCGGATCGCGGCTCAATTCCCTGGCCTTTTCGCGGGTCGTAATCACGAGCCCGCAGTTGCCGTCCGCCGGATGGGTCTGCGAACCGAAGGTGTGAACGCCTTGCGGCAAAACCGGCTTCAAACCGGCCAGCCCTTCCGCCGTGGTCGGCATCACGCCTTCGTCCGCGTCGATCAGCAGGCTCTTTTTGCGCGACAACATGATTTCGGCCGGAAACATGTAGCGTTTCTGAAAAGCGCGCCCGTCGGCCAGCGCGTCCTGGTACTGCTCGTAACGGCGCAGGGTCACCGCATCACAGGCTTCCCTCTGGATGCCTGCCTCTTTGGCCACATTCTCGGCAGTCTGGATCATTGCGCCGCCGGCCCACGGGTCCAGGTTGAAATGTTCCATGACCCAGTCCTCCGAGATCACCTGCCCGCCCGGTCCCTGGGGATTCGGCCATATGGTATGCGGCCCGTTGGAACAACGATCCACCATCAGGCAGTAAGCCGTCGTGTACATCCCGGTCTCGACGCCGACCGCGGCCTGGTAGTAGGCGGTGGTCGATGTCGAGCAGGCCTGGCTGACCACGACGCCGGGAATTCCCGGAGCGCCGGCCAGCGCCGCGGCCCATGGGCCGCCATAGAAGACCTTGGGCTGGCCGATGGTGATGCCAAGGATCAGGTAATCGAGCATCTTGGGGTCCCAGCCTTTATGCTCCATCCAGCGTTTTGCGGTTTCGGCCCCCAACGTAATGGAATTGGCGCCGGCCAGACTGCCCTGCCAGCGGACGAACGGTGTGCTGTAGTAACCGCCGTAGGGGATATACGCTTTGCTCAACATGTTAGAATCCTCCTGAGAATTGAATGGCATTCCCTGCCCTGCAGGTATGGGTCGTTATTGCTCGCGGGCCGCCGAATCGATGAACTTCTCCCTGAGCTTACGGTGCAGAATCTTTCCGGTCGCGGTGCGCGGCATGTCATCGGCATCGATGAAGATCACCTGTTTGGGTGTTTTGTAGCCGGCGAGCTTGCCGCGGCAGCATTCACGGATGGTGCCGTCGTCGACACGCTCCTTCTCCATGCCGGGTTTGAGCACGACGACGGCAACCACTTTTTCTCCCCACTTGTCATCCGGCAGGGCGATGCAGGCGCAGTCGAAGACGCATTCATGCCCGGCGATCACAGATTCCACTTCGCTGGGGTAGACATGTTCGCCGCCGGTGATGATCATGTTGTCCTTGCGGTCCACGATTTGATAGAATCCGTCCGCATCGCGTACGGCCAGATCGCCTGCGGAGAACCAGCCGCCGTGGAACGCCGCGGCCGTCTTCTCGGGAAGCTTGTAATAGGCGTCGAACAGCATGGGGCCGCGCGAATAAAGCTCGCCCACTTCTCCGGCGTCCGCTTCGCGACCGTTCTTGTCCAGGATTTTGATCTCGGCGGTGCCCAAACTCTCGAAGCCGATGGAGCCCAGCTTCTTCATCTGGAACTCGGGCTTGAGGATGGTCACGATGCCCGCTTCGGTCGATCCGTAGGCCTCATAAAGCTCTACGCCCGGGAAGAACTCCATGATCGCCAGCTTCATTTCCTTGCGGACGGGTGCCGAAGAGCAGAGAAGCTTGCGGATGGACGAGGTGTCACGCCGACGCGCCGCTTCGGGCGTGTTCAGGATCAGGTTGTAGTGAGTCGGAATCAGGGATATGAACGAAATCTTCTCGCGCTCGACGATCTCCAGAATCTCCTCGGATTTGAATGAAAGCGCGGGGTGGATGTAAACGGAGGCGCCGATATAGAGGAAGATAAAGGTGAAGTAAACGGAATTGATGTGGCACAGCGGCATCACGTTCATGCAAATGTCGTGCTCGTTGAAGCCGAAATCGACTGCATTGATCAGGTAGAAGGCGATATGCGACTCGTGCGAGCGCAGCACGCCTTTGGGTCTGCCGGTAGTCCCGGAAGTGTAGATCAGAATCCAGGTGTCGGCGGGGGCGACTTCGGCCTGCGGCTCGCTTTCCAAGGCGCCGCCGATCAAATCATCATACGTCCGATACCCTTCTGCGCTTCCTCCGACGAGGATGTAATTCTCCGCCGGGATGTGGGTCAACTCGGCCTTGATCGGATCGACGGAAGCGGTGAACTGGCTGTCGACGATCAAGGCCCGGGCGTCGGAGTTTTCGGCAATATACTTCACATCGCCGCTGGTCAGCCGGAAGTTGATGGGCACGATGACCATACCGGTTTTCGCCGCGGCCAGGTACGCTTCCACGATTTCAATACTGTTCTCCAGCAGCACGGCGATTTTTTCGCCCTGAGCGAGTCCCAGGTCGAGCAGGCTGTGGGCCAGGCGATTGACCCGCCGATTGAGCTGCGCGTAAGTGAAGCTGCGCCGGCAGTCTTTGACGGCGACCTTGTCCGGAAATTTCTTGGCATTCAGTTTGAGATTCTGCCCGAGATTCAGCCAGCCGGCCATAACGCCCTCCCGCGGTAAACGCACGCTGTTTATTGATGGTTACTCTTTTGCTCCTCGAGTTGTTCGACAAATGCTTCGACACTGGTTCGGATCTGTTCGTCCGACACGAGACGCAGATCGTTGAGGTCGCCGTTGATCGCCAGTCCGGGAAGGCCTGTTTGCGCTTCGAGCCGGCGGGGCATGCCGTAACGGCAGTTGGAGTTGTTGGGGCAGGTCTTGGCGTCGTGAAAGATCAGCCCGTCCACCTGGTAAAAATCGATCATTTTGCGGATATAGGCTTCTTTGGCATCGTCCGAGCGGACAATGAACAGCTCCGTGTAAGCGCGTGCCATGCTTTCGAACGGGTCGGCCGGCTCGAGCGCCGAAAAAATCCAGCTGTTGCAGTAGGTGGAAGCGATCACATTGGCGCGCAGGCCGCCGAACAGCTCGGCGAAAGGACGCAGGCGGCCCCAAACCGGCATCCCGTCCCAGTAGAAGCGCAAGCGCTCGCCTTCCACCGCCGCCGTCCGGTTCTGAATCCTTTCAGCGAGTTCGGGCAGCAGCACATCTTGGTAGTAGTCGACGGCCGACTGCAGTCCCCGCAGGCACACCGCCGGCGCCATGTGGATGGTCGCATCGAAGAAGGTGAGCGGAGAAGGTTTGACGGCGGCTGTTTTCAGGACTTGGGCCCATAAATCCGAACACTGCCGGGACAGCCCGACCACCCGCCGCAGTTCTTGCATATCGAAGTCCTGTCCCGATATCCGGGCCAGCGGTGCCACGAGCGCTTCGATCTGAGCGGCGATCGAGGACACGTCGCGAGCGGTGATTTGCGAAAGCCCCCTCGGGGTGTGGATGCCCAGAAGAGGGGCATCGAATCTGCGGGCATACCAGGCAAACCAGTCCTGTACGTCCCGGCATTGATTGGTATTGAACACCAGCACATCGGGCCGCGGTGGCTGGGCAATGCCGGGATAGGCTTTGGAGAGCGGTGTGACGCCTTTCAGGAAGGCACCGATATCGGAAGTCAGATAGGAGCAGATGTCCGGCGAGTACCCTTCTGCGTTGGCGTAAGGAATCAGCTCGGTAGCCATGCGGGTGGCGCCCAGCATGGCGCTGTGATTTTCGGGGAAGTAAACCAGAAAGCCCATGGCGCGCAGCAGCTCCGCCGGTCCGACGCTGGTGCACCAGGCGATTTTCCGCTCTCCGGTTTTAGCCGCCCGGTCCAGCTCGTAAAAATAAGCGGACATGCTTTCAGCCATTTTTTTGGCCGCCCGAATGGGTTTTCCCTGGAAGTTTTTTTCTTCAGGCATGCGTGTCTCTCCCGTCGGGCGCTTCTGTTTCGGCACGCCGGGCGTGCTCAAGGGCGAAAATGGCCGCACCCAGGGCGCCGGTGAATTGCGCGTGCTCGGGGGTGCGGATCGGCCGGCTCAGAACTTCTTCGGCGAGCGCCACTAGGTTCGGGTTATAGGCTGCCACGCCGCCGGTCATCACCACGGTATCCGTCAGTGCATCCATTTCGACGACGCGTTTGACCATGGAGTAGAACAAGCCTTTGACGATTTCCGGCAGTCTGCATCCGCGGCGGATGTGGGCCAGTACTTCGGTCGCGGAAAAAACAGTGCAATAGCTGCCCAGGCGGACCATATCCCGGGCCTGTCCGGCCAACGTATTCATTTGCTCCAAAGGGATGTCCAGGCGCAGCGCCATCTCTTCCAGAAAAGCGCCCGTGCCCGCCGCGCACTTGCGGTTCATCTTGAAGCTCAACCGCCTGCCGTTCCGATCCAGCTTGATGATCTTGTTATCCTGCCCCCCGATGTCGATGATCGATTGGGCCACCGGAAATTGGTGATAGCAGCCCCGGGCATGGCAGGCGATTTCGGTGCGCGTAAAATCAGCACCGGAAACATTGTCGCGCCCGTAGCCCGTACTGACGCAGGCGGCGATGTCGCCCGGTGCGGCACCGGCCGCCGCAAGCGCCTCCGCAAGGCAGCGGGCGGAGTTGCCGGCATAGTCGATTCCGGACTTGGCTGCGGCACGGCCGATCAGCTTGGCGCGGTCATCGATCACCGCCACCTTGATACGCGATGCGCCAACATCAACACCGATATAAACGGTTCGTTTCGCCACGGTCGCTTTTCCGCGCAGGAGCCCTTGCGCGCTGCGGCGGTCCGGCTTCCGGATTTCGCTGCGCAGCACACCCGTTTCGGTCTAAGCCGGTTCGATGGCTTTCACGAGCCCTCTGATCATATGGTTATACGGAGTCTTGATGCCGGCCCGATGACCGTAGGTGATCATCTTGCCGTTGATGTAATCGATTTCGGTGCGCCGGCGGTTCTCGATGTCCATCAGCATCGACGGTTTGTGGTCTCCGCCGCCGCGCAGGTATTTCATGGCGTACGGGTAGTAATCCCAACCCAGTGATATCTCGTTGGCGCGTGCGACCTGGGCGCACTCTTTGGTCAGCGCGTCGATCAGTTCGAACACCAAAGGGTCGCTCATGGCCCTGGACATGGTCAGTCCGGTCACGGCACACACCGGATTCATGGCTGCGTTCATAATCGATTTGCGCCAGACCATGGAAACGATGTTGTCGGTCTTTTCGGTCTTCAGCCCCGACCGGCTGAGTGCCTCGCTCACGGCCGCAGCGGCGGAGCGGGCGACCGGTTCGAGTTCCTGAATGTAGTGCGGCGGGTGGTGGAAGCCCATGCGGACGTGGGCGGGGCCGAGCAGGCCGCAACCGTAATTGACGACCGCGCGCATGACCCGCTCCCGGCCCAGAATGTTGGACAGCTCCAGCTCCGTATCGATGCCGTTCTGCCAGCTGATTACGTATGAACCACGCCGGACGTAGGATTCGATCGCCGATGCGATCAGCGGCGTGGCATTGGCTTTCGCGCAGACGAAAATAACATCCGGCACTTCTCCGGCCAGATCGTCGATCGTTCTGCACGTGCGGTTGACCTTTTGACGCAGGTTTTCCGCCCCTTCGATGATGATACCCCGCGTCGCCACCGGTTCGAGCAGTTCCGGCACCACGTCGCACAGGGTCACGTGAAAGCCGGAGCGCGCCAGGAAGGCGGCGACAATACAGCCGACGGCACCGGCACCGACGATGGCAAAGGTTTGCGGACGGAATTCTTTTTCTTCTGCCATTGCTGTCGCCTCCTGTACGTCATTTTGCAGATGTCGGTCAGGCCGTCTCAACTCCCGGCCCGGTTTGTGAAGTCCGGCCACAGCCGTTGTCAGGTGCTCGTTTCGGTGATGTCGAAGTCCTTGGCCGTCAGGATCTTGATATTGTGTTGGCGCAGAAGCGCGATGGCCCGGTCGTTGTCGTTGAAGCAGAAAATCATGATGGCGTTGTGCCCCGACCTTCCCACAAAGGCATACGAGTAAATCGCATTGATGTCGGTGGTGTATAGAATTTGAAGCATGTCCGCCAGGCTGCCCGGCCGGTCCTCGATTTCCACCGCCACCACTTCGTCGATTCTTGCCGGCATATGCTTTTCCATCAACAGCCGGCGCGCGCTGACCACGTCCGAAACCAGCATGCGAAGCTGCCCGAAAGCGCCTGTATCGACGTGATTCAAGGCCCTGATGTTGATGCCCAGATCACCCAATGCGCGCGTCACTTCGTAAAGCCGGCCGTGTCGATTCTCCAGGGATATCGTGATTTGTTTCAGTTTCATCGCCCCGCCCCCTTTCGGGCTGTAAAGAATAGAGGAATTAAACAGAGTCGCCGGCACAGAAGTTGGATGGGTTATATCATGAATACAAAACAGCTACCGTATGCCGGCGGGCTTGTCAACACCATATCCACCAGATTAGCGCCGGATCGCCCGGCGCGCAACCATCCGTTCATCGTGGGAAGCAATAGCGCCTGTTTGGATCCATGGGAGCCCTGGGCGGCCCGGATTTCTTTTTCTGCTTCCGGCCGGCCGCGATATTGACGGGGCAAGGTCCTTGGTGCTACTTTATCACTGAATTTAGCTATTTGCCCATTGCGAACACATTGCGCATCCAGCGATCAGCGGATAATGCGTCACCCGCGCAGGCCGCTCAACGGCATCAACCGTACAACCATCGATTCGGGGGCAGGTACCGTGGAAAATGTCGTGATCAGAAAAATGGAAATTAGCGATACGGAAGACATCCTGCGGATCTTTGTGACCATCACCAAACGCAGCGATGTCGTCGATTTCAAGCAGATCATGGACGAGCAAGTCCTGCGGGAGGACAATGCCTGTTTTGTCGCCGAACGCCGGGGACGGCTGGTCGGCTATATTATTTCCTATCTTTTGACCGGCAGCTTCGGGATTCAGCAAAGCGCCTGGATTCCCATGTTCGGAGTGGAGCCTGAATTCATGGGCCACGGCATCGGCCGGCAGCTCGCCCAGGCGGTGTTCAATTTCTACAAATCCAAGAAAATCGAGAATGTCTATACTTCCGTACGCTGGTACGATACGGATGTGCTCTCTTTTTTCAGAACCCTTGGTTTCGACCGCAGCGAGTTCATCGCACTCAAAAAACATCTGGACTGAACGCGGTGGCGCCGCAAAAAAGCCCGAACGGTGCGTGCTTCATCTCTTCCTGATTGCGGTGCACGATGGGCGCGCCTCACGCGGTCGCCCGCCCTGGACCTTGGACGCGTCGCGGCGCATGTTCGCGCACGCTTCACCGGTTCGTCCGTTCCGACGCACCGGCAGCGATTGTCGGTCGCGCTCTACTATCCGCATACGAACGCAACTGCCGTTTTCCAGGTCAGCCGGCTGTCGATGACCGGGCATCCAGCCCTCTGGCATGACCGCATCGAGGCTGGAGGTGTTTTTTTCAACCGCGCGCCGGATCGCTGTAAATTCTCTTGACCATTCCATGTCGTACTGTAATTGTAGCTACTATTCAGCTGCCTGCTCAACCCGATCAAACAAACCGTTCCTGCGCTTTTCGGGTTTGCTTCGGATCGGAAACGGCATGAGATCGCCCGGATCGTTATCAACCGCCAACAACGCAAGAGGAGGCGCAATGACCGCAATAAAAAAAATCGGAGTCATCGGTGCCGGCAACATGGGCAGCGGCATCGCCCAGAAGATCATCCAGGAAGGCATCCCGGTGGTCATGGTCGATGTGAAGGAAGAATTTGTGCAGAAGGGGCTGACGACCATCAAAACGCTGCTGGCGCAGGCCGTGGAGCGTAAAATCTTTACGGAGGACCAGGTCCGGGAGATCATGGGGCGCATGACCGCGACCACCGACATGCGTCTGGTTGCCGATGCCGACCTGGTGATCGAAGCGGTATTCGAGAACAAGGCGGTCAAGACCGATGTTTTTAAAAAACTGGATGCGGTCTGCGCGCCGCATACCATCCTGGCGACCAATACCTCGAGCTATTATGTCAGGGATTTCGCGGGCGTGGTTTCGCGGCCGGATCGGTTCATCGGCTACCACTATTTTTATCATCCGGCCAAAAACCGCCTTTTGGAAGTCATCCCGCACACCGGCACCAGCGCCGCAACGCTGGAAAAAGCCGTTCTGGCCGCCAAGCTGCACGGCAAAACCGCCATCGTAGTCAAGGATGCCCCGGGCTTCGCGGTCAACCGCTTCTTCGTTCCGTTCCTGAATGAGGCCGTACGTCTACTCGAAGAAGGCGCGGCGAACATCGCCACGATCGAAGCGGCGGCCAAAAAGGGGTTCAAGATCGGCATGGGGCCGTTTGAATTGATGAACGTCACCGGCGTACCGATCGCGCTGCATGCCGCCACCACTCTGGGCAACGAGCTGGGGCCGTTCTATAGCCCGGCGCAGATGCTCAAGGCGCAGGTGGACAAAAAAGAAAACTGGCCCCTGGACGGGGAGGTGGACGAATCCCGGATCCAGGCCGTCGTCGACAGGCTTTACGGCGTCTGCCTGGGAGTGGCGGCGGCGCTGGTGGATGAGGGCGTTGCATCCATGGAAGACACCGACCGGGGGGCCAAGATCGGCCTGCGTTGGGTGCTCGGGCCTTTCGAGCTGATCAACAAAATCGGCGTGGCCCGAACCTGTGAGCTGGTGGAGGCGATCGCCGCCCGTTACCCCGACTTCAAGGTACCCGGATTGCTGCTGCGCCAGCGTGACAAGGCCGCGCCGTTCGCCTTCCGATTCGTCGACCTGGAAGTCAAAGGGAACATCGCCTATATCACCATCAACCGCCCCGAAGCCATGAACGCGCTCAATGAAACCACAGTGGCCCAACTCGGCCTCCGGTTCAAGGAGGCCCAGGCGGACACAAGGGTCAAGGCGGTCGTGTTGCAGGGCGCGGGCAAGGCGTTTGTCGCGGGTGCGGACATCCGTTTTTTCATCGACAGGATCAAATCCGGACGCATCGAGGACATCGTCGCTTTCACGCGCAGAGGGCATGAGTTGCTGCTCGAAATCGAAAAGTCGCCCAAACCGACGATCGCGCTTCTGGACGGGCTTTCCCTGGGCGGCGGCAGCGAACTGGCCCTGGCCTGCCAGGCCATCATCGCCACGCCGGCCGGTTCCATCGGGTTTCCGGAAACCGGCATCGGCATCTATCCCGGCCTGGGCGGCATGCTGCGCATGGCACGGCGGGTCGGGCCCGAACTGACGAAGTATTATGTCTTTACAGGTGACACCCTCGGCGCCGGAAAGGCGCATGCTTTGGGCATTGTCACCCGCCTGGTGAGCCCCGCCGAAGTGGAATCGACGGTGCGGGAACTGGCCGACAGCGGCGTGCCGGCCCCGCGTGCGCCCGAAACCGCAGCCTCGGACCGAATGCTGATCGAGATGTTTTCGGCAGGGAATGTGGAAGATCTGATTGCCGGGCGGCCGCCGCGGAACGCAGAACCCGGACTTGCAGCCAAAATCGTCAAGAAGATTTCCTTCAAGGCGCCCCTGGCGGTCAAGGCGGCCAATGACATCATCGATCGCCAGGCCGGTCAACCGATTTCGACGGCGATCGAAATCGAATTGGCCGCTCTGCCTGACATCTTCGGCACCCGGGATGCCCTGGAAGGACTTTCCTCCCTCGGACGCCGGCGTCCGGAATACAAAGGGCAGTAAAATCAATCAGGGACCGGATGTTTGCTTCCCGGCTTGCCGGGCAATGCGGCCAAACACTCCGGCCCCTCGGTCCTGGCGCCGATTGGAAGATCTTCGCCGGTGTCACCGAAAGCGGATACTTCCGTCCACCTAAAATGCCGATCGGGCGTGGATCTTTGGACCGCCCGATCGGCACATCAACCACTTCTCCCTTTGGCGCGTTCTCAGCGGAACTGCTTGGGGCGCTCGTCCACCACGCGCAGGGCTTTGCCTTCGCTGCGCGCAATGAATTTGTGATCCACGATGTCGACTTCCACCGTGATTCCCATGTGGCCTTTGATGTGGGCCATCAGCTTGCCGGCCACCTCGGCCTTTTTTTTCTCACCGGCCGCGTAAACTTCGGGTTTGCCTTCGACGCGTACCATCAATTGATCCAGATAGCCTTTCTTGCGGACCACCAGCTGGTACACGGGTTCGACTTCATCGAATTGCAGCAGCAGGGATTCGACTTGTGACGGGAATACGTTCACGCCGCTGATGATCAGCATGTCGTCCGACCGGCCGTAGATTTTGTCCATCTTGACAAAGGTGCGGCCGCAAACGCATTTTTCGCGGTAAAGGCGCGTGATGTCCTTGGTGCGGTAGCGGATCATGGGCATGGCCTGGCGCTGCAGGGAAGTGAAGACCAGTTCGCCCTGTTCGCCCAGCGGTACCGGTTCCAGTGTGACCGGGTCCACGATCTCGGCCAGATAGAAGTCCTCATTAATGTGGATGCCGCGCTGGGCATCGCAGTCGAAGCCCATGCAGGGGCCGCCCAGCTCGGTCAGGCCGTAGACTTCCATGGCCTTGATCCCCATGCGCTCCTGAATCTCCTGGCGCATCTGCTCGGTCCACGGTTCGGCCCCGAAAATGCCGATGGAAAGCGGCAGCGCGCGTAGATCGACTTTGAGCTCCGCGGCGCGCTCGGCAATGGTCAGGGCGTAAGAAGGAGTACAGGTCAACACGTCGGTCTTGAAATCCTGCATCAACATGATCTGCCGTTCGGTAAACCCTGAGCTGGTGGGTACCACCGTGCAGCCCATGGCCGTCAAACCGATGTGAAATCCCAGGCCTCCGGTGAACAGCCCGTATCCGTAGGAATTTTGAACGATGTGCCCCGGCCGCACCCCGGCGGACCAGCAGTTGCGCTGTACCATCTCGGCCCATTGGGAAAGATCGGCTTTGGTATACAGGCCGGTGATGGGTTTGCCTGTCGTACCGGAGGAGGCGTGCACCCGGTTGACTTCCGAAAGGGGCACGGCGCTCAAACCGAAAGGATAATTGTCGCGCAGATCTTTCTTTTCGGTAAAAGGCAGTTTGGCGATATCTTCAAGGTGCTTCAAGTCGTCGACACTTACGCCGCGCTCTTCAAATTTCTTTTTGTAAAACGGGACATTCTGGGCAACCCGGCTGACCGTCTGCTTCAGATTCTCCAGTTGAAAGCGTTGCATATCTTTCAACGGCATGCATTCGAATTGATCATTCCACGGCATGTTTTCCTCCTTGTTATGGTTGATCCCGTTTACCGGTGGTTTCCTCGTACTCCGCATGAATCCGGACCTGTGCGCGCC
>JAEYRZ010000126.1 GCA_023435265.1 Pseudomonadota bacterium | reverse complement strand
ACCTCGCCCAACCGACAACCGACAACCGACAACCGATAACCGGCTAACCGACAACCGACCAACCGACTAACCGTCGCACCCGTGTGCGGTGCGGCGGATGATTTCTTCCTGCAGTTCGGGCGTCAGGTCCACGAAGTAGTCGCTGTAGCCGGCCACGCGCACGATCAGGTCGCGGTAGTCGTCCGGATATTGCTGGGCTTTGCGCAGGACCCGGCTGTCCACCACGTTGAACTGTACATGGTGGCCGTCCATCTTGAAATAGGCGCGGACCAGATGGAGCAGCTTGTCCAGGCCGGCCTGCCCTTCGAGCACCTGGGGCAGGAAGCGCTGGTTGAGCAGGGTGCCGCCGGTGCGGATATGATCGATCTTGGCCGCCGATTTGAGCACCGCCGTAGGGCCGTTGCGGTCGGCGCCCTGCACCGGCGAAATGCCTTCGCTGAGCGGCAGCCCGGCCTTGCGGCCGTCGGGCATGGCGCCGGTGATGCTGCCGAAGTAGACATGACAGGTGGTCGGCAGCAGGTTGATGCGATGCACGCCGCCGCGGGTATTGGGACGTCCGTTGACTGCGCCGTAGAAGGCTTCGAAGACCCGGGCGGTGATCGCGTCGGCGGCATCGTCGTCGTTGCCGTACTTGGGCGAGGCGTTCAAAAGCGTATCGTGCAGCTCGGCGTATCCCTGGAAATCGGCGGCCAGCGCGGCCAGCATTTCGGGCAGGGTCAGCGTGCGGCGCTCGAACACGTGGCGGCGGAGCGCCGACAGCGCATCGGTGACGCTGCCCAGGCCCACGCCCTGTATGTAGGAGGTGTTGTAGCGCGCGCCGCCGGCGTTGTAATCGCGGGCGGTCAGGATGCAGTCGTCGATCAGCAGGGAGAGGAAGGGCACCGGCATGTACTTCGCGTTCAGCCGTTCGATCAGGTTGTTGCCGCGGATCTTGATATCGGCGAAGTGCCTGACCTGGGCCGCGAAGGCGTCGAACAGCGGGTCGAAATCGTCCCATGCCGCTGGATCGCCGCCGTCGATGCCGATGCGCCTGCCGGTGCGCGGGTCGATGCCGCGGTTCAGGGTCACCTCCAGCACCTTGGGAAGGTTGAAATAGCCGGTCAGAAAATAGGCCTCGCGTCCGAAGGCGCCGGCTTCGACGCAGCCGCTGGCCCCGCCTTCGCGGGCGTCCCCTACCTGCTTGCCCTGCCGGACCAACTCCTGGACGATGGCGTCGCTGTTGAAGATGGAGGGCTGCCCGAAGCCGGTGCGCACGATCTCAAGCGCCCTGTGGAGAAAACGGTCGGGGCTCTGCTTCGAGACCTGCACCATCGCGGAGGGCTGCAGCAGGCGCATGGATTCGACCACATCGAGCAGGAGATAACTCAGTTCGTTGACGCCGTCGCGGTTGTCGCGGGTCAACCCGCCCAGGTTGATCAGGGCGAAATCGACGTAGGTGTTGCTCTCCTTGGCGGTAATCCCCACTTTTGGCGGCGCCGGGTGGTTGTTGAACTTGATCCAGAAGGCCTGCAAAAGTTCTTCGGCGCGTTCGCGGGTCAGAATGCCGGCCTCGATTTCGCGCCGATAGAAAGGATAAAGGTGCTGATCGAGCCGGCCGGGATTGAAGGCATCCCAGGGATTCAATTCGGTGATCACCCCCACGTGCACGAACCAGTACATCTGCAGGGCTTCCCAGAAGGTGGCGGGCTTGCGGGCGGGCACTTTGCGGCAGATCTCCGCCATTGCCCGCAGCTCGACCCGCCGTCCGGCGTCCTCTTCGTCGGCTGCCAGCCGATCCAGGGCCTCGGCATGCCGCCGGGCGAACATGATCAGGGCGTCAGCGCAGATCGCCATGGCCCGCAGCTGCTCGTATTTGTCCAGGGCCAGCGGGTCCGCATAGACATCGATGCGCGTAAGCCCCTGTTCGATCTCGAGTTTCAGATCTTCGAAACCGAGGCGGTAGATCTTGTCTCCCATCGCGGTGTGGCCGGGGGAGCGCTGTTCCTGGAACTCGGTGAAGATGCCCGCCTCGTAGGCGGCGTGCCACTCGGGGGTCATGTGGCTCAGGATCTTTTCGCGCATCGACTTGCCGCTCCAGAACGGGATGATCTCCTCGGCGTAGATGCGGCGGGTTTCTTCGTCCACCCGGAAGGCCACCTTGGGCCGGTCGTTCAGGACATCCAGGTCGGAAAGCGAATGAATGCAGACCTCCGGGTAGGTCGGCGTGGCCTTGGGCGCCGGCCCGCGTTCGCCCACGATCAGCTCGCCCGGCAGGATACAGATGCACTTGTTGGCCATTATGTGCTGAAACAGCAAGGCCCGCCGAATCACGGTCGATTCGCCCCTGCCGATTCCGCCGCGATAGAAGTCGGTGACCAGGCGGGCGCGCTCGGCCGACACGCTCGGCACGGCGGCCAGGCTTTGTTCGCGTAAACGCTGAATGCGCGGGGTCATGGCATCTTATCCTCCGATTGAGGCGCTGAATCCATGCCGGGCCAGGCATTCGCAGGCCTCCCGGACCGCTGCATCCGCGGCAGGAGCGGCGCCGGCCATGCGATTGGATTTTCCCAGGCGCCTGTATTTCTGGTCGGCGATGGTGTGAAAGGGCAACAGGTCGATCGGCGCCGTGCAGCCGCAGGCGCGCAGAAAGCCGGCGATCGCAGAGAGGTTTGCAGGCGTGTCCGTGATGCCGGGAATCAAAGGTACGCGAACCCGCAGGGGATGTCCGCTTGCAGCCAG
This sequence comes from Pseudomonadota bacterium, assembly GCA_023435265.1. Lineage (GTDB taxonomy): Bacteria > Desulfobacterota > Desulfobacteria > Desulfobacterales > Desulfosarcinaceae > UBA2230. Next base: position 863 of record JAEYRZ010000126.1, on the reverse strand, counting down.
GGTCCTGAAATTCTCCAGAATAAGGCCGTTGTCCGCTCCGGTCTGGCTCCGGTGCGCCCGGGGGTCCATCAGCTTCAAATCGAACAGGACCAGATCCGCCAGCCGTGAAAGCTGCCCGAACAGCGCGGCGGGCGCATGACCGCAGGTATCCAGGACGGTGTGCAGTCCCCGTTCGCGGCAGCCGTTCAGCAGCCCGGCGAGGAAATCCGGCTGCATCGTGGGCTCGCCGCCTGAAAAGGTCACTCCGCCGCCCGATTGATCGTAAAAGATGCGGTCCTTTTCAACCGCTTCCAACACACGCGGCACGGTGGTCCGCCAGCCGCCCAGCCGGTCGCCTTCGACCGTTCCCGGTGCCGCTTCCGGCGCGATGCCTTCCGGGTTGTGGCACCAGCGGCAGGCCAGCGGGCATCCTTTGAGAAAAACGGTCGTGCGGATCCCGGGGCCGTCGTGAAGCGCGTATTTCTGGATTTTGAAAATATTGCCGGCAAGCATCGACTTTGCTTTCGAATCAATAAAGTCTTCGGCCCACTTTTCGGTTTTTTTCATTTGGAAAGCAAGTTAGAACTTGAATTCTCTGCTTTTCTACTCCGGTCGATGCAACGTCAGGATCTTTGGCATTGATGAAGTGACGTGTTGTCCCCAGTTTGTCGATAACCACCGAGAGTACAGAGCGTCTTTAGTTTTTGCGGATATCTGAAATGCCCAATTACGTAATGTTGCCCTTATGCATCGGTGTGCCGGGGTATCCGGGCCCAAGGACACGCCATAGCGGTTTGAAGTGCCGCTAAGGCTTGCTCCGGAGCGTCCCGCAAACTCGCTGCGCTCAGACAGGCGGGACGCTTATCCTTCGCTGCGCCAAGCGG
>JAEYRZ010000107.1 GCA_023435265.1 Pseudomonadota bacterium | reverse complement strand
AAGCCACCTAGCCGTCTGCGCCCTGTGCATGCAAACGGGGACACGATCGTTTCATCGGGTGAAAATTCGGCTAACGCGGCTCCTCGCCGATTCGCGTGATGGAATTCAGCACCACGACGTCCACACGGCGGTTCCGGGCACGGCCCTGGGCCGTATTGTTCGAGGCCACCGGATGGTATTCGCTGTAGCCGGAGGCGGAGAGCGTTTCCGGTGCGAACCCGTGTTTGCCGATCATGTGATTGATCACGAAAATGGCGCGGGCTCCGGAAAGCTCCCAGTTGGAGTTGAAACGCGGGTTGTGGATTGGGACGTTGTCGGTATGACCCTCGACGCGAATGTGGCTGCTGGTGTCCTTCAAGGCGCCGACAATGATATCGAGCAGGCGCAGCGAATCCTCCTTGAGCTCAGCGCTGCCCGAATCGAAAAAGCCCGACTCGGCCAGGCTGACGACCAGGCCGCGGTGATCGCGAAACACCGAGACGCGGTCGAGCGCCTGCTCATGGGCCAACGCTTCGGAGAGATTTCTCTCGATCCGGGCCAGTTCGGTCAGTTCAGGCGCTGCAATGGGCTGCGCATTCTCCAGCGGCAGGCTGTCGATACCGTCCATCGAGCCCGGTGAAATCGGGATACCCTGGCTTCCGGCATCGAACATACCGCCGCCGAATGCAGCGGTCATCGAATGGACCAGGCGTCCCAGCTTGCGGGCATCCACCTGGGAAATCGCGTACATGACCACGAAGAATGCAAACAGCAGCGTAATGAAATCCGCATACGAGACGAGCCAGCGTTCGTGATTTGCGTGGGCTTCATGCGATTTCTTGCGGGCCATGGTTTATTCCCGTTGGATTTAACTTTCAGGCCGCCGCTTTTTCCTGGATCGCCGCAGGTTTTTCTTCAGGCTTGGCGACCCGCTGCTCGGCCGGCAGGTAACTCTTGAGCTTTTCCTCGATGATGCGCTGATTGGTGCCTTCCTGAATGCCGATCGCACCCTGCAGCATCATCTCTTTGGCCACCATTTCCTGTTTATGGCGCACGCGCAGCTTCGAGGCAAAAGGCAGATAGATCAGGTTGGCCGAACCGACTCCATAGACGGTCGCGACAAAGGCGACGGCGATGCCTCCACCGAGTTTGCTGGGATCGTCCAGGTTCTGCATGACGTGGATCAATCCCAGCACCGCACCGATGATGCCGATGGTGGGCGAATAGCCTCCGGCGGCCTCGAACACCTTGGCCTTGAGTTCCCCCTCGGCTTCCAGGCGATCGAGTTCGACCTCCATGGTCTCGCGCATGGTCTTGGTGTCGGCCCCGTCCACGGCCATTTGCAAGGCGCGGCGCAGAAATTCGTCCGAGACGTTTTTCAGCTGGCTTTCCATCGAAATCAAACCTTCACGGCGCGATTTCATGGCATATTCAACGATCTCTTTGATCACGGAGGTATTGTCGTGCCTGGGCTCGGTCAAAACAATGAGCACCGCCTTCAAAGCTTCGACGACCGTTTTCATCGGAAACGAGAGCACGGTTGCACCGATCGTCCCGCCGAGCACGATAATCGCCGCGGTAAGCTGAAGGAGCGACCCCAGGTGCAGCCCTTCCAGCAGCGCCCCGCCGAAAACAGCCAGAATGCCGAGGGTCAGTCCGATGATCGATGCGATATCCATTCCTGTGGGTGCTCCGTTGAAAAGGCCGTCAATCGGAAGTGCCGGCGGCGGGCGGACCGCATGCGATCCGCCGCTTGAAGGCGATCACACGGTCGACAATCTCCTGCCAGGGTTCCTTCACCATGAAGGAAGTGCCGTTAATCAGCGAGATGACCGTGTCGATGCCCGGCTCGATATGCTCGATCAAGTCGGCATTGATGATCACATCGGTGTCGTTGAGGCGTGTGACTTTGATCATGCGGCCGTCCCGAATCAATTGCTGCCGAAATATCAGGTTCAGGATCTATATCGGATGCGGCCGCTTTTTCTTTAGTGATGAAGGGCTGCAGACGGACCGGCGCCGCTGTCACCGGGATGTGGAGTTGGAAGCGCTTTATACCAGCGTGTCTGAGAGTACCCTGATCCAGTTGGCGTATGCCATGCGCCGCACTTCGCTTTCGGAAAAACCGCTCTGCATCAAGGCTTCCACCACCCTGGGAAGTCCGGCCACATCGCCGATTCGTTCCGGAATGACGGCCCCGTCGAAGTCCGAACCGAACGCCACATGATCGATTCCCATCCGGTCTGCCGCATGGCGGAAATGGCGCACAAGGTCACTCAGCGGCGTATCGGGGGTCAGCCGTCCGTCGCCGCGAATGAAACCGGTGCAAAAGTTGATGCCTACCAGGCCTCCCGAAGTCTTGACCGCGTCGAGCTGACGGTCGGTCAAATTGCGCGATGCGGGCGTGACGGTATGCATGCAGGAGTGCGTCGCCACCAGCGGGGCGTTCGAGACCCGGGCTACGTGCCAGAATCCTTTTTCGTTCAAGTGAGAAAGATCCACCAGAATTCCCATGCGGTTGCACCTCTTTACCAGCGCCTCGCCAGCCGCCGTGAGACCCGGACCGTCGTCCGGCGATCCCGGGAACCGAAAGCGCACGCCACAGCCGAAGGCATTGTTCCGGCACCATACCAGCCCTACCGAGCGCAGTCCGGAAGCGTAAAATTCCTCCAGATTGGCAAGATCCGCCCGGATGGGTTCGGCGCCTTCGAAGTGCATTACCGCCGATATCGCGCCTCGATTCATATTCTCTTCAATATCGGTTCCTTTTAAGATTATTCTGAAAGAACCGCTTGAGGTGTCCGCCAGGCAATGGAGCGCGGAAATGCCGCGCGAGGCGACCAGTTGGGCATAATCATGTTCCACCGGATTGAAGCGTTCGTCATCCGGCGCCGGGAACCGGCTGCGGTCGGGTTCCCATTTCTTCGGCGGCGGCACGAAGATCGAAAACAGCCCTCCGGCAAAGCCGCCCCGAACGGCACGCGGAATGTCGAAATGACCGGCGGTCACGTTGAGGAGGCTCTGCGGATTCTCGGCAAGGTACATCTTCTGCAATGAATCCAGGTGGCCGTCGAACACAGGCAGCATGTGCGATTCCGTTTCGTTAGGAGTAACGTCTCAAGAGCCGGTAGGCTCAACGCAGGCCGATCCTCGAAGAATCGATCACAGCCGCCGGCGACGCCTGTTTGATAGCGGCGAAAGCGTCGCCATCCAAGGGTCGCGAGGCATCTTCGAGCAGGAAGGCCTCGAAACCTTCACGCAAAGCGTCTTTGAGCGAGTAGTAGACACAGATGTCCGCCGCCAGCCCGCACAGGTAAATCCGGGACGCGCCCCTTGCCCTCAGGTACCCGGCGAGTCCGGTGTCTCTGCGGTGGTCGTTATCAAAGAAACCGCTGTAGCTGTCGATTGCCGGGTCCATGCCTTTGCGGAAGATCGCCTCGACAGGGCGGGCATCCAAACCAGCGGCAAGATCGGCGCCGCGCGTGCCTTGAACGCAATGGTCCGGCCAGAGAACCTGTTCCAGACCTTCCAGCAGAACTTTCTCAAAGGGCTTTCGACCTGGATGGTTCGAGGCAAAACTCGAATGGGTGCGGGGATGCCAGTCCTGCGTGGCCACCACCAGGTCGAAGCGGTTCACGATGCCGTTGATCACCGGCACCACCACGTCCCCTTGCGGCACGGCCAGTGAACCGCCGGGCAGGAAATCATTCTGAACGTCCACGATGATCAGGGTCTTCACGTTGCACTCCTCCTATGCTGCAGGATCAGCCGATCGCGCAGGTGACGCAGCTTCTCGCTGATGCCCACCTTGTAGATGTGAGGATTCTGGAATCGTTTGTACTCGGTCGGCAGGAGTGCGAGCCGCCCCCGGCAGAATTCCGCGATTTTCTTGACCGCGGGCTGGTCGCCCAGAATCCGGCCGTGCTCCATCACCTTATGCAGCAGCGGTTCCTTGGCATAGCGGGCGATGAGCAGTGATTTGTAGGGCTCGAATGGATGATGCATCACCGTGATATCCTCTTCGTCGTGCAGTCCGACCACATCCGCACCGAAGAAGCGCCCCTCGTCCAGTACGCGGAAGACCTGCTTGCTTTGCGGCAGGGTGATCTTGGCGATCGACTCGGACAATTTGATGCGCGGTTGTCCATCGGACAGCGCCAGCTTGTACACGCCGTCCAGGGCGGCGTCCGGTTGACCGGTGATCAGATTCGTCCCCACGCCGAATACATCGATGGGGGCATCCTGCTCCAGCAGGCTTTTAATGACCCATTCATCCAGCTGGTTGGAGGCTGCGATTTTGACATATCCAAGGCCGGCGGCATCCAGCATGGCCCGGCTTTGCTTTGCCAGATACGCCAGGTCGCCGCTGTCCAATCGGATTCCCTTGAGCCGCTGACCGCGCTGCGCCATTTCCCCCGCAACCCGGATGGCATTCGGCACGCCGCTTTTCAGCGTATCGTACGTATCGACCAGCAACACACAATCATCCGGCCGCCCTTCGGCAAAGCGCCGAAACGCCGTCAGTTCATCCACATCGCTCTGGATGAGGGAATGGGCCATGGTGCCCGACACCCCCACACCGAAATCGCGCCCTGCCCGCACATTGCTCGTCGAATCGAATCCGCCCACGATTGCCGCCCGGCTGGCATGATATCCCCCGAGACCCTGAGCACGGCGCAGTCCGAAATCGATCAACACCCGATTGCCGGCCACTTGCCGGCACCGGCTGGCCTTGGTGGCGATCAACGATTGAAAATTAAGCAGATTGAGCAGGAGCGTTTCGATCAGCTGGGCTTCGATGATGTTGCCCTCCACTCTCAAAACAGGTCGGGTGGGGAAGATCAGGTCGCCCTCCCGCGAGGCATGGATGGTTCCGCGAAACCGAAAACCCTTCAAGTAGGCAATATAGTCCGGATTCAATCCTACGGCGCCAAGATATTCCAGGTCGGCGGCATCGAAACGCAGGCGTTCGATCGCCGCCAGTACATCGGCGAGCCCTGCAAATACGGTATAGCCGCCGCCGAAGGGCGACTTGCGGAAAAAGTAATCGAAAACCGCCTGCGTCTCGCGCCGGCCTTTCAAAAAGTAGATCTGCCCCATGGTGAGTTGATAGAGATCGGTGTAGCTTCCGGTGATATCGAGCATACTTCCCCCTATGCGGACTGGGCTGAATGAATATAATGCCGTTTCACCAGCGGGCGGCTTAATTTCAACGGAACGTTTTCAATTGTGATGCATCCGGTCGGAAGCGACACTCGGATTCCGCCAGCCCGACGGCTGCCTCACAGCAGGCGGCCCTTCAGCCGATATTGTCCGCCCGCCGAATCCATGCTATTGAGCTGGATCGATTTTCGTGTACCTGCAGCTGGAGAACGTCGCCTGTGGAGAAGTTCGTCGACGCGCAATACTGGATCGCCTTGTTCCAATTCCTGCGCAAATGGATATTCACCAAAATTTTCACGGTTCCCACCTTCATCGAAACCGGCCTTGTGCTGCTATGCCTGACGCTGGCGCTCCTTTTGTCCAAACCGATAACCAAGCCCCTGGTCCGCCTGCTGGAAACGCGCAAATGGGTGGAGCGGCTGCCCCGCAATTTCATCAGCGAAGTGCTTCGCCTGATCAAGTTCGTCCTGGCCATCCTGCTGCTGTGGATCGCGCACGCCGCCGCAAGCAAGTACAATCTGCCGGGCCTGCTGATCGATACGACAGCCAGCCTCATGACCGTCTGGGTCGTGATCCATCTGGCCGCGTCGCTCCTGGGCAATTCCAGCTGGGTGCGTCCCATTTCGGTATTTGCCTGGACCGTGGCCGCTTTGCATATTCTCAAGCTCCTCGAGCCGACCGTCGCCCTGCTCGATCGCTTCGCCATCACCATGGGCGGCGTACGCATATCGATTCTGCTGCTGATCAAGGCGGTCATTATCTTCGCGCTCCTGCTGCGCCTTGCGGGAAATGCCGCCGGTTTCCTTGAAAAACGCGTTCAAAGTCTGGATGGACTCACGCCGTCGGTCCGCGTGCTTCTGACCAAGGCCTTCAAGGTGACCCTGATCGTTCTGGCGGTCGTCGTGGCGTTGGGTAGCCTGGGCATCGACCTGAGCGCCTTCGCGTTTATCGGCGGTGCCATCGGTGTGGGCATCGGATTTGGTTTGCAGAAGGTCGTCTCCAATCTGATCAGTGGTGTGATCCTGCTTCTGGACAAATCGATCAAGCCCGGCGATGTCATCGAGGTCGCCGACAGCTATGGACGCATCCAGTCGCTGGGGGCGCGCTATGTATCGGTGATCACGCGCGACGGAACGGAGTTTCTGATCCCCAACGAAGACCTGATCACGCAGCAGGTGGTCAACTGGTCCTTTACCGACACCTTCGTGCGGCTCAAGATCGTGGTGGGCATTTCCTACAATTCCGATCTGCACAAGGCCATGGATCTGGTGGTCCAGGCGGCCAAAGACACCCGCCGCGTGATGCCCAATCCGGCACGGTATGCCATCTCAAGGATTTCGGCGAAAGTTCGCTGGACCTGGAGCTGCGCTTCTGGATCGCCGACCCGGAGTCGGGTACCGCCAATGTCCGCAGCGATGTACGCATCGCGGTCTGGGACGCCTTTGCCGCCAACGGTATCGAAATCCCCTTCCCCCAACGCGACATCCACATCAAATCGAACCCTTCCGAGGCATAGGGTTCATTCCCTCGCCCAAAACCGTCAAACTGGCACCCTGCTTCACGATGGTTACTAATGAGGAGACTTGAACAGTGAAAGGGAGACATGCCCCTATGCGCACGTGGCATTTAATAAACCTGGGGGACCCGCTTCTGGCCCCAGAAGCCCTCGGCCGAATCGAGACCATCTTTGCAGCAGAATACCTCAAAGCCGGCAAACCCCTCGACATGGCGCTCTTTTTCCGCCACGAATCGGAGGGGCGCCTGCACTGCGAGCTCAAACTCTACTTTTCCCCGGCTGCCGAGGCCGTCGCCAGGGTCGCAGGAGCCGAGCCATGTCCTGCACCCGCTCCGCGGGGCTTAAGCTTGTCCGTGGGAGCCGAGGAAAGCTGGCCGCTTCTATTTCCTGAACACAGCGCCTGAGTTCTCGTGCATTTCAATCCGATCCGGCGGCGCAGATGCATTCCCTGCATTCCAACCATCCCGCTCCTGGGTAAATTCCTTGACGCGCGTTCTAATTCGAGGCGGCGCCCCCCCTCCTTCCGTTCCGCTCCCGGTCAACTTAGAAAGGTCATCCGCCTTTTCTCTAATTCATCGAGATTCCGACGCATGCTGACGATCCGCAGCGCCTTTTCGCGTGGATTATCGAGCCGCATAATCTTCTCGTATTCGGCGACGACCACCCGGTCGGCTTCAACGCGGCAGCGTTCATAGTGCGCTTCAGGCGCCGTGTAAAAACCGTATCGTTCGCGCTGATCGATCGTGAACTCGATGGATCGGAAGATCAACTCGACGATCGTGCTGCGGTCGAAGACCTGGGTCTCGTAATTCAGCCATCGATGCCATACGGGTTGGGACATGCCGTCGATGTACGCTTCCAGTGTGGGGTAGAGCAGTTTGTAGCCGTAATGCTCCGGCGCGTCGAACGCCGGCGATCCGGGATCGAGTAGGATCGGTCCGAGCACCTGCCCGCCGATGGGGACGGTGTCGCCGATATCCCCGAAATCGCCCCGCGAAAGCGCCTCGTGGTTGAGGGCTTCCAGCTGCGCCCACAGATCCCACGTTTCCTTGACATCGGCTTCGGTTTCCGCGGCCAGGCCGACCGAAAAAAAATTGGTCACGGGAATGCGGTACTTCAGACACAGCTTGACCGTTTCCAAAAGCCTGGCCGTGGAATAGTGCCGCCCCAACTGTTTGCGGACCCTGTCGGAGCCGGTATCCGGGCACAGGTGCAGAATGATCCGGCGGCCGACAGCGGCGATTTCCCGGATGAACGATTCATCGGCAGGAATCAGCAGGTCCAGGGACAGTCTTTCGAGCTCCGGCTTCTCCCTGGCCAGGGCGGCGAACAACTCCCGGCAGTAATCTTTACCGCCCATCCGCGGGTCCTGGTACAAACCGATGAAGCGCACATTCATTTCGTTGAGGCGCTTCATGTCGGCCACGATTTTCGCCGGGCTCCGGAAAGCGGGCCGGCTCATGCCCAGGTATTTCTTATAAGTGTAGGCCGATCCGCCGCAGATCGAACAATTGTAAGCGCAACCCCGGCAAACCTCCAGGCTCCACCGATTGCAGGCGTCCGGGGCGTAAATCGAGGTTTGGGGATCCAGGAGGTCGAACCGCACATATTCGTATTCATCCAAATCCCGGCTGGCTTGCAGCATGGGCGTGACGCGCACTTCGCCGGCAGGAGAACGATAGGTCAGATTGGGCGTCGGCGTGAGTCTGCCGTGCGTTTCATAGGCGCGCACCAGTTGCAGCAGCGCCTTTTCAGCTTCCCCGCGAACCACGGCATCTACAAAATCGTACTTGGCGATGATCTCCTCATGAAAGCGCGTGGCGGTCAAGCCGCCCATGACGACCAGGGCGCCGGGATGCAGATTTTTGCACAGGCGGGCGATCTCCACGGCGCCCTGGGCATGCTGCTGGAAATGGAGGCCCACCGCGTAGATTCGAGCTCCGGTATTCCGGATATGCTGTTCCACATCGAATCCGGCGACCGTGGCCATACGGTCGCCCAGGTTGTCCACGACGGCGCTGAACCCGTGCCGGTCGAGGTATTCGGCAAGGCTCAGCATGCCGATGGGCACTTTGGTGAATTGCACCCCCTCCACCGTTCGGCCCATGGCGCCGGGGAACAGCGGCTTGCGGCGGAAATCGTAAAGGGCGGGCGGATGGATCAACACAACGTCGAAATCAGTCATCAGGCGCTTAACTCCATGAGATTGCTATAATGTCGGGCTGTGGACTATCGCAGAAAGCCCGCCGGGTGTCAATGCGGGCCAGCATTCTGCGATCGTGGAGGCCTGTGAACACGAAAGCCATCTTTGCCCGCCGTCCCTGTTGATGGGAAGGAGAAAAGATGTATTTTGTAGTCGGGCTGATCCAAATCGATATCGGGGTCGGGGTCGGAATCGAAGAAAATGTAAAGTGATTCAAAATGGCCGCTGCCTCGACTCGGTTTGGATCCCGATACCGATCCAGCAGATTCAAACGCCTCTCAACTTTCGAAAGTGGGCCGCCGTAACTTTCAGCGGGATTTGGCGGGATTGTCCAGGTGTGCCGGGTGCCAGGCTAAATTGGCTTACTTGCGCAAGCCCTGTGGAGCGATATTGGATACTGAATACTACATAACCTTTGCCATCCATTTGCTTGGGGCATTGTTCATCGGCGGCGCCATCGGGCTGGAAAGAAGTTTCCACGGTCATCCGGCCGGATTCAGGACGCATTCCCTGGTGTGTCTTGCATCCAGTCTCTTGATGCTGGTCACCTTCTATCAGGGAAAGTGGCCCGCCGTGGTGGCACTCGAAGCCGTCCGCACCGATCCCATGCGCATGGCGCAGGGTATCATGACAGGCATCGGTTTTCTTGGCGCCGGCGCTATTTTTCGGGAAGGCCTCACGGTGCGCGGCCTGACCACTGCCGCATCGATCTGGATAACGGCCTCCATCGGAATTTTGATCGGCATCGGGCTCTATTACCCCGCCGTCCTGGCAACCATCCTGACGCTGGGCATCCTCTCCCTGTTCCGACTGGTCGAATCCAAATTGCCGTCGCATTCGTATGCCCTCCATTATTTGCGATTCGACCGGGACGATGTTATGCCTGAAGAAGAGATCAAAGCGCTGCTCACAAGGCACGGGTTCGAAATCGCCAATGTCGGGTATCGAACTACGGAAGACAATATGTTCGAGTATCGCCTGATGGTACGTACTACAGATACCGGCAACAGCGCCCGATTTGCAGCCTTTTTACGCAACCACAAATCGGTGCGCGGCTTCCGGATCTCGCGCACGGACGATTGAAGCGTGGAATGTCCACAATCATCAGATGTACAGAAGGCATTGCAAACCAGTTCGACAGTTCGTATTCCTGCAATCAGTCGAAGACCCAGACCGGAGGTGAAGATGAGTGGGTGCGTTTTTTGTAAAATCGTCACCGGCGAATTGCCTGCAAGCAAAGTCTATGAAGATGACGCGACAATTGCCTTTATGGATCTGGGGCAAGTCAATCCGGGGCATGTGATCGTGGCCGTCAAGCCGCATGTCGCAAACATCTACGGCCTGGACGACACCCTGGCCGCCGCCGTCTTCCAAACCGCGGCAAAGGTGGCCCGCGCCGTCAAAGCCTCGATGCAGGCCGAAGGCATGACGTTGCTGCAGGCCAATGAACCGGCGGGATGGCAGACCGTTTTTCACTTCCACGTGCACGTCGTTCCGCGATACAAGGACGACGGACTGACCTTCAGCTGGCCGGTCAAAAGCCCGCCCCAGTCGGAGCTTGACCGCCTCGCGGGGCTGGTGCAGGCGGCGCTGGACAGACCGCCTGCCCGTTGATCCGGCGAGGAATGTTTCATGGGCGCCGCCGTCTTTCGCAAAACGATATCGAACACCGACTCCCGCACGCTGATTGACGTCCTTGCGGCCCACAGCGGTCTGTCCAAGACCCGCGTAAAGCGGGCCATGAACCTCGGTGCGGCGTGGTTACAGCGCGCAGGCGCCCCGATGCGGCGCGTGCGGCGCGCCAGCACGCAGATCGAGCCGGGCGATGTGGCCGTATTGTATTACGACGAACGCATCCTCGACCTTATACCGCCGGCAGCTCACTGTGTGCGCGATCTCAAGCGCTACAGCATCTGGCACAAACCGCCTGGAATGATGACCCAGGGCTCGCGCTTCGGCGATCATTGCGCCTTGATCCGGCAGGTCGAATTGCATTTTCGGCGAGCACGCCCCGCCCTTGCGGTGCACCGCATCGATCGTGAGGCCGACGGACTGGTGCTTGTGGCCCATGAACGCAAAGCAGCCGCACTGCTTTCCGAGCTTCTGCGCAACGGAAGCATCGAAAAACAGTACCTGGTCTGGGTTCGGGGGAACCTGTTTCAGCAACGGGATCAGGGGCTCATCGATCTGTCCCTCGACGGTCGCCCGGCCTCAACCCGCTACACGGTGCTGGAGTATGATGCCGCTGCGGATCAAAGCCGGGTTCAGGTTCAGATCCTGACCGGCCGCCGCCATCAAATCCGACGACATTTCGATATGATCGGGCATCCGGTGATGGGTGATCCACGCTATGGCACCGGCAACAAGAACCGTGACGGCCTGCGTCTCTCAGCCTATGCACTGGCATTCGATTGCCCGCTGGGCAACGGCCGTATCGCGGTAGAAATCGATCCGCGCATGAAGCGGCCATGAGCATGTCGGCGTTGAACGAAGTCGCTGTCGTCGGCGGCGGGCCCGCCGGCGCGACGATCGCATTCCTGCTGGCCTGCCGCGGATTCGAAGTGACGCTGTTCGATCGTCAACACTTTCCCCGTCCCAAGTTGTGCGCGGGTCTATTGACGCGCAAAACGATCCGCCTGCTGGAAGAACTCTTCGGCGAAAACGCCGAGAGCCTCAAACGGCAAGGCATTATCACCCAGACCTGCAGTGACTACCGTGTCGTGCGCCGGCGGGTCGAACTGGCGCGGGGACGCCTTGAATACCCTTTTCACCTGGTCGACCGGACCCGCTACGATCATTTGTGGATCGAAAAAGCCCGCCGCGCCGGCGTGCGCCTCCGCCTGGGGCTGGCCGTTGTCCGGGTCGAGCCGGATGGCCGACTGTTCACTGCCGACGGCGGCGTATACCGTTTCGATGTCATCGTCGGCGCCGACGGGGTCAACAG
>JAEYRZ010000178.1 GCA_023435265.1 Pseudomonadota bacterium | reverse complement strand
GGATGGATGCGGCCGGCGGCCTGCGGGTCGCGCGACCGCAAAAGATCGTGCAGGGCTGCGCTGCCCTGGAGCGCGGCCTGGGACCGCAGGCGTTCGCGGACCGTCGGTTCGGGCTTGACGCTTTCGAAGAGGCCGAACAGCAGCGCCTTGATGTAGAGCCCGGTGCCGCCTACGACCAGCGGCACGCTGCCGCGGCCAACGATGTCGCGCACGATCGGATCGGCCAGCCGGGCGTAGTCGGCCGCGTCGAAGGGCTGGTCGGGAGAGACGACATCGACCAGGTGATGCCGCACGGCGGCGCGTTCCAAAGGGTTGGGTTTGGCGGTGCCGATCGTCAGCAGGCGGTAAATCTGCATGGAGTCGGCACCCACGATTTCGGCCGGCAGATGTCGGGCCAGTTCGACGGCGAAGCCGGTCTTGCCCACTCCGGTGGGGCCGCAGATCACGACCAGTTTCGGCAGCTCCGTGTCATTCGAATGGGCCGACATCGAGGCAATCAGTCGCCCATCTGCGCCATGTAGTCGTCGTACATCGTTTCCAGAGTCAGCTTGTGCTTGGCTTCCTCCTGGCACAGCATTTTGAACAGCTTACCCGCCTGAGCATCCCGAGTCCCGGCGAGCATCCGGTTGTACAGCGAAAGGGCTTTTTCCTCACGCTTCATGGCCAGCATGAGCAGTTCGCGATACCCCATGTCGGCAGTATAGGGCGTCTCTTCGACGTAGTCGCTGCGCTTGATGTCGGTGATCCATTTGAACTGGTAATCATCGAGCTGCCCGCCGACCTTGCCGGCGCGAAGATCTTCAAGCAGGCGTTCGTGCTTGCGCTCCTCGGCGGCGAACTCGAGGAGCATCTTCTGCTTATCCGCGAACTGCTGCTGCCCGCTGAGGGTCTGATAGAAATCGGCGGCCTCCCGCTCTTTTTCGATGGCGAAGGCAACGATATCCTCCGGTTTGGCGAAATCCATCATTCAATCCTTTCCTGATGACGTGAGCCCATGGTGTCGAGATTGCCATCATTCTAACGTCGCCGTCCATCAAGTCAATATGTATCGCCCGATCGGCGAGGCGATCGCGTGTAGATGCGACATGCTCATCGGGTCGGGTCGGTGTCGCAACCGCCGCCGCAATGCGTCGCCGAAAAACCGCTTTCCGGAACCGGACCATGCAGGGCGGCTTTTTGATCCCGACACCAATAGCGACCCCGATGCAAAGGCATGCGATTGTCGGCCCATCGGATTCGCGCTATAAGGGGTGTCGGGCGCGCCTGTGTAACAACGTTACCTTCCTCGTAAGCTTCATGCTTTTAATCTATTAGCTTCAAATCATGATCATTTTTTAATATAATGAAGTATTAAGGCCGGTGTATCGCCCCTCGAGCAGTAGCGGCGTTCCCGGGCAAAATAAGTTGACAACCCCATTGACGGCATATAGAGAGGAAATTTGGTAAAGGGCCGGCAAATCCGCCGTCCCGGCCGCTGCGATTATCAGACTTCCCGGTGAATCGTCAGCCAAGCCGCTTCGCCGGTGATCCGAATCGTCCGGTCCTCCGCCACGATGGCGGCGCAGGGCACTTCGAAGGAGAGCATTCTTATGGCCAAAGGAATTATCGGTTCCGCAATGGTGGTCGGCGGCGGCATCGCCGGCATGCAGGCTGCACTGGATATGGCCGATGCCGGCTACTACGTCTACCTGGTTGAAAAATCGGCATCCATCGGCGGGGTGATGTCCCAGCTGGACAAGACCTTCCCCACCAATGACTGCGCGATGTGAATCATCTCCCCCAAACTGGTCGAGGTCGGCCGGCATCTGAACATCGAGCTGAGAACGCTCAGCGAAGTACGTGAAATAAAGGGAGAGGCGGGCAACTTCCAGGTCGAACTGGTCAAGCATCCCCGCTACATCGACGCAACCAAATGCATCGCCTGCGGCGCCTGCGCGGAAAAATGCCCCAAGAAGGTGAGCGACCGCTACAACATGGGCCTTTCGCAGCGCAAGGCGGCCTACGTGGAGTACGCCCAGGCGGTGCCGCTCAAGTACGCCATCGATCCGGACAGCTGCATCTGGCTGCAGAAGGGCAAATGCGGCGCCTGCAAAAAAATCTGCCCGGTGGGCGCGGTGGATTTCGACCAGAAAGAAACCACCGAGACGCTGGACGTGGGGGCGGTCATCCTGGCGCCGGGGTTTACACCGTTCAACCCCAGCCGCTTCGACAACTACCAGTACGCCAGGCTGCCCAACGTGATCACCTCGATGGAGTTCGAGCGCATTCTCTCGGCCTCCGGTCCCACCCGCGGCCATGTCGCGCGCCGCTCCGCGGACCACCGCGATCCCATGAAAATCGCCTGGTTCCAGTGCGTGGGGTCGCGCGACCAGAACCGCTGCGACAACGCCTACTGCTCGTCGGTGTGCTGCATGTACGCCCTCAAGCAGGCGGTGATCGCCAAGGAGCACGTGGGCAAGGACCTGGAGTGCACCATTTTCTATATGGACATGCGCACCCACGGCAAGGACTTCGAGCGCTTCTACAACAACGCCAAGGATAAACACGGCGTGCGCTTCGTGCGCAGCAAAGTCCACACGATCAATCCCACCGGCGAGGACGACCTGGAGATCCGTTATGCGGACGACCACGGCCGGGCGGTCAGCGAGACCTACGACCTGATCGTGCTCAGCGTGGGGCTGGAAACCAATCCCGCTGTGGTGGACCTGGCCAAACGACTCGATATCGACCTGACGGCAGGCCGCTTCTGCGCCACGGAAAGCTTTGCGCCGGTGGCCTCCTCGCGGCCGGGCATCTTCGTGTGCGGCGCCTTCCAGGGCCCCAAGGACATTCCGCAGTCGGTGGTCGACGCCAGCGCCGCCGCCGCCGCCGCGGGCGAAGTTCTGGCCCCGGCGCGCAACACCCTGACCAAGGTGGCCGAAAAGAAGCCCGAGACCAATGTCAGCGGCGAACGGCCGCGCATCGGCGTGTTCGTCTGCCGCTGCGGCATCAATATCGCCGGCGTGGTGGACGTCCCGGCGGTGGCCGCCTACGCCGCTACCCTGCCCTACGTCGAGTACGCCACGGACAATCTCTACTCCTGTTCGCAGGATACGCAGAACGCGATGGCCCAGCTGATCAAGGAGAAGAATCTCAACCGGGTGGTCGTCGCGGCCTGCACGCCCAAGACCCACGAACCGTTGTTCCAGGAGACGCTGATCGCCGCCGGTCTGAACAAGTATTTGTTCGAAATGGCCAACATCCGCAACCACGACTCCTGGGTGCACAAGAACAACCCCGAACTGGCCACCGAAAAAGCCAAGGACCTGGTCCGCTCGGCCGTTTCCAAGGTGGGCCTGGCGCAACCGCTGAGCGAGGCCGAACTGACGGTCAACAAGAACGCTCTGGTGATCGGCGGCGGACTGGCCGGCATGGCGGCGGCTCAGAGCCTCGCCGGCCAGGGCTACAAGACCCACATCATCGAGCGCGACAGCCGCCTGGGCGGCCAGGCCAACCACATCGCCCAGACCGCCAAGGGCGAAAACGTGCAGGCCAAGCTGGCCGAGATGGTCCAGGCGGTCGAACGCAACGACAACATCACCGTCCATCTGGACACGCGCCTTAACAACGTGGAAGGCTTCGTGGGCAATTTCAAGAGCACGCTCGCCGGAAACGGGGGCGAATCCACGCTGGAGCACGGCGTTGCCGTCATCGCCACCGGCGGCCAGGCGCTCAAGCCAGACGAATATCTGTACGGTCGGGATCCGCGCATCCTGACCAGCCTGGAACTGGACCGCCGGCTGATCGATCAGGACCCGGCCCTGGAAAAAATCCAGACTGCGGTCTTCATCCAGTGCGTGGGATCGCGCGAACCGGGGCGGCCCTACTGCTCGCGGGTGTGCTGCACCCATTCGGTCGATTCGGCGCTGCAGCTCAAGCGCCGCAATCCGGAGATGAGCGTCTACATCCTGTACCGCGACATCCGCACCTACGGCGAGCGCGAACTGCTTTACAAAGAGGCGCGCGAGGCGGGGGTGATCTTCATCCGCTACAGCGTCGACAACAAGCCGAAGGTATCGCTCGACGGCGGGCGGCTGAGCGTCGAAGTGATCGATCATATTCTTGAGCGTCCGGTGCGCATCGACACCGATATCCTGACGCTGGCCACGGCCGTGCTGCCCAACCGCGACGAACAGTTGGCCGCCTTCTTCAAGGTGCCGCTCAATGAGGACGGCTTCTTCGTCGAACGGCACGCCAAGCTGGGTCCCAGCGAGTTCGCCACGGGCGGCGTGTTCCTGTGCGGCATCGCCCATTACCCCAAACCGATCGACGAATCGATCGCCCAGGGCAAGGCGGCCGCCTCACGCGCCATCACGCTTCTGGCGCGCGACAAGATTTACACCAGCGGTCAGGTGGCCGAGGTGGAACCCCAGCACTGCAGCAAGTGCGGCGTGTGCGTTTCGATCTGCCCTTACTCGGCGCCTTCGTTCATCGCGGCGGACGCCCGCATGAACCCCGGCAAGGCCCAGATCAACCCGGTGCTGTGCAAGGGCTGCGGGCTGTGCGTGGCTTCGTGCCGCTCGGGCGCCATCCGCCTGAAAGGCTTCGACAACGATCAGATTTTTGCCCAGATTTTCGCTATTAACATGGCAGGTTGAACCGGACCGGAGCGCCTGCGAGCCTCATGAACTGGAGTGAACGACATGTCTGAATGGGAACCGAAAATCGTCAGCTTCCTGTGCAACTGGTGCAGTTACGGCGCAGCGGACCTGGCCGGCGTCAGCCGCATGGAGTACCCGCCCAACATCCGCGTGGTGCGCATCCCCTGCACCGGGCGCATGAGCCCCAAATTCGCCCTGACGGCCCTGCGCGAAGGCGCCGATGCCGTCTGGGTATCGGGGTGACATCCCGGCGAATGCCATTACCTGGAAGGTAATTATCACGCACGTCGGAAATTCGTATTGATGAAGAAACTGCTCGAGCACATGGGCGTCGAAGCGGACCGCTTGCACTTCTCCTGGATCTCGTCGGCCGAATCGACCAAATTCGTCAACGTGGTCAACGACATCTCGGCCAAAGTCAAGGCGCTCGGACCGAATCAACGTTTCGTCAAGCAAGAGGCAAAGGTAGCTTAACCATGACAGGCTATACGCAGAAAATCAGAGAAACCGCCAAGCGGCTGCTTGAATCGTGCCAGGTGGAGATGGTGATCGGCTTCCGTGAGGGCTCGGTCCCCATGATGAGCGAACCCTGTTTCGTGCGCAAACCCGCCGACGCGGATCAACTCGTCTGGAACAGCCACTGCGGCATCAACCTGGCCAACTATCTGACCGACCGCAAGGAGAAGATCGCCGTTTTCGCAAAGGGCTGCGATTCGCGCAACATCGTCAACCATATCGTGGAGAACAAGATCACACGCGAGCAGCTGACCATCGTCGGCGTGCCCTGCCTGGGCATGGTCGACAAACGCAAGATCGCCGCCGCCGTGCAGGGTGAAATCCTGGCGGTGGCCGAGTCGGACGGCACGCTCAGCGTCAAAACCGCTTCCGGCGAAACGTCGCTGAACAAGGCCGACGTGCTGCAGTCCAACTGCGCCGTCTGCCGCCACCGCAATCCGGTGCTGCATGACGAGATGATCGCCGACCCGGTGGCCGAGCAGACCGATGTCGATCCCTATGCCGATGTGCGCGCCATCGAGGCCATGTCCAGCGAAGAGAAATGGAAGTACTTCGACGAGCTTCTGGCGCCCTGCATCCGCTGCTACGCGTGCCGCAACGCCTGCCCCCTGTGCTACTGCCCCACCTGCTTCGTGGACGAATCCAGGCCGCAGTGGCTGGGCAAAAGCCAGGATGCCATGGACATCCGCACCTTCCACTTCCTGCGGGCCTATCACTGCGCGGGCCGCTGCACGGACTGCGGCGCCTGCGAGCGGGCCTGCCCGGTAGGCATCAACATGCGTACGCTGACCAAGAAACTGAACAAGGATTGCCTTGAACTCTACGGCTGGGAAGCCGGTCTGTCCCTCGAAACCCGCCCGGCCCTGGACATCTACAAGACCAACGATCCGGAAGAATTCATCAAATAAAAGAATAAAGGCTTGCTATGAAGGTCACCAAAATCGACAAGGCTCAGTTGACCAGCGGACTCGCCGCCCTGCGCGCAGGCGCATTCAAGATCTTCGGCCCGGTGGCCGAAAAGGGCGGGTTCACGTTCAAGGAACTGGAAGCCGGACAGACGCCCGATCTCGGTTTCCAGAATACCCGCCTGTCGCCCAAGGCGGTCGTTTTCCCGCAGTCCGAAGACATGTTCACCTATACCCTGGATGAAACCGATCCCGAAGCCCACCGCCTGCAGACCGCTCCCAAAGACTATGCCCCGCGGGTCATCTTCGGCATGCGCCCCTGCGACGCCAAGGCGGTGCAACTGGTGCGCATGAACTTCGATACTCCGGAGTATAAAGATCCATACTGGCTGAACCTCTTCAATGCCAGCACCTTCGTCGGCCTGGCCTGCGACCGGCCGGCGCAGACATGCTTCTGCACCACGGCCGGATGCGGGCCCTATCATGAAGAAGGGCTGGATGTGCTGCTGGCCGACCGGGGCGATCATTATCTGGCCAAGGCGCTCACCGAAAAAGGCGCCAAGCTTCTCGCGACGGCCGGATGGAAGAATGTGGCGGAGGCCGATTTCGACCAGGGCCGCAAGGCGGCCGAAGACAAAATCGTCTCCCAAGTGGCCACGCAGAACCTGGCCGCGGCCGACACGCTGGCCCTGCACGGCGCCGACTTCTGGGAAGATATCGCCTTTGCCTGCCTGAACTGCGGCACCTGCACCTTCAGCTGCCCCACCTGCTGGTGCTTCGACATCCAGGACGAGGTCCACGGCAAAAAGGGCCGTCGCATGCGCAACTGGGACAGCTGCATGTTCCCGATTTTCACGATCCACACCACAGGACACAATCCGCGCGGCAGCAAAGTGCAGCGCGTGCGCCAGCGCTTCATGCACAAACTCAAGTACTTCGTGGACAAATACGATTCCGGCATCATGTGCGTGGGGTGCGGCCGCTGCATCCGGCAGTGCCCGGTCAACATCGATATCCGCAAGGTGTGCGACCGGATGAACCAGAAGGCTTCTGAAAACATCTGCGCCGTGCGATCGTGAAAAGGGAGGAACGCGTGGAAAATCCTTATCTGCCATATCCGGTGCGCATCGATGATATCGTCGTCGAAAGCGAGGACCGCAATCTCAAGACCTTCAAGTTCGTCTTTCTGAACCCGGAGGACGAGGCCAGGTTCGCCTACAAAGCCGGCCAGTTCGCCGAACTCTCCGTCGCCGGCAAAGGCGAGATCCCGATCGGCATCGCCTCCTCGCCCGTGGAAAAAGGATTCATCAAGTTCACGGTCAACAAGGCCGGCGTGGTCACCTCCCACCTGCACAACATGAAGGTGGGCGACATCATGGCCGTGCGCGGGCCCCTGGGCAATTCCTATCCCTGGGAACGACTGGAGGGCAAGAACGTGCTGATCGTGGGCGGCGGGTTTGCCTTCACAACCCTGCGCTCGTCGATCATCTACATGCTCGACCCGGCCAACCGGCCCAAGTTCAAGAACATCACCGTGGTCTACGGCGCCCGCAGCCCCGGCATGCTGCTGTACAAAAACGAGCTGATCGAATGGGAGAAGCGCGACGACATCGACATGCACATCACCGTCGACGGCACCAAGGACCCTGACTGGAAGTACAACGTCGGGTTCGTTCCGCCCATTACCGAGCAGAAAGCGCCGCAGGGAGACGCCGACACCTACGCCATCGTGTGCGGGCCGCCCATCATGATCAAGTTCACCCAGCCGGTGCTCGAAAAACTGGGGTATGACCACGATCACATCATCCTGTCGCTCGAAAACCGGATGAAGTGCGGCATCGGCATGTGCGGACGCTGCAATATCGGCCGTGAACTGGTCTGCAAGGACGGCCCGGTGTTCACACTGCGGCAGATCAACGGGACGCCGCGTGAGTACTGATCCCTTGTGGGGATAATAATCGCGCCTGGGGGATCCGACTATTGGAAGGGCTTTCCGGCGGACGGGACAGCGGGAAAACGCGCGACCGGGGGAGCTTTCAAGCCTTTCGACCGGGACTTTTTGAGTTGACATTCAAGGATCGATTCGTTAATAGGTTGAACTTCCAAATTTCGGGAATTGCAAAGGCGACCGCCAGGCACCATAAAATATTAAAAGGAGGATCATAAATGCCGACAGTTGAATTTGGTGGAAAATCATTTAATGTTGACGAAGACGGTTTCATTGATGATTACAAAAACTGGAGCCAGGAATGGGTACAATACGTAAAAGCCCAGGAAGGCATTGATGAGCTGAACGAAGAGCACAAGAAGGTGATCGAAGTTCTGCGCGAGTACTACGAAAAAAACGGCATCGCCCCCATGGTCCGCGTTCTTTCCAAGGTCACGGGTTTCAAACTGAAGCACATCTACGAACTTTTCCCGTCCGGACCGGGCAAAGGAGCCTGCAAGATGGCTGGCCTGCCGAAACCGACCGGCTGCGTCTAATCATCTGCGCGACTCTCGATTTTCAAAAGGTTCTGCCGTTGGCCGGCAGAACCTTTTTTTTTGAGGTGCAGCATGCAACTGAAGGTCAAAACCCGTTCCACCACCGAACTGGTCGATATCACCGGCATGGTTCAGGACGCCATCCGGTCCGGCGGCGGCCTCACGGACGGCGTGTGCATGGTGTTCGTGCCCCACACCACGGCTGCGGTGACCATCAACGAAAGCGCCGATCCGGCGGTGCGCGACGATGTACTCATGGCGCTGAACAAGATCGTGCCCTGGAAAGACGCCTACCGGCATGCCGAAGGAAATTCGCCGGCCCACATCAAGGCCTCCCTGATGGGCGCCTCCGTGATGGTTGCGGTGGAAAACGGGCAACTGGTGCTGGGAACCTGGCAGGGCATATTCTTCTGCGAGTTCGACGGTCCGCGCGACCGCAAGGTCCTGCTGACCTTCATTCCCGATGCTCGGTGAGGTTCGATCAATGGAACTGGATGACATCGACAAGACGATCTTGAACCGGATTCAATCGGATTTTCCGCTGGATTGCCGCCCCTACCAGGTGATCGCAGAAGAACTGGGCCTCTCCGAAGCGGAAGTGGTCGCCCGCACGCGCGGGCTCAAGGCGGCGGGCATCATCCGCCGCATCGGCGGGAATTTCGCGCCGCATAAAGTCGGCTTCGTCAGCACCCTGTGTGCGGCGCGCGTGCCTGAGGCCCGCATCGCGCGCTTCGCGGAGGTGGTCAACCGGTACAGCGGCGTAACGCACAACTATGTGCGCGACAACGCCGCGTTCAATGTATGGTTCACCTTCATCGCCCGATCCATGGAAGAAATCGAAACCCATCTGGACCGCATCCGCGCCGAAACCGGGGTCGACACCATCTTGAACCTGCCGGCCACGCAGGTGTTCAAGATCAGGGCCCAATTCGAGGTTTGAGTCGTGATCGATGCCCGTATCGCTCTCGTCACGTCCCGGGCGCCCGTGGGGGCCGTCACGGAAAACCTGGATCGATCGCGGCAATGGGCGATCAAGGCGGCGGAGGCCGGCGCCCGCCTGACCTGCTTCCCGGAGCTGAACATCACCGGCTATACTACGCGCGGGAGCATGGCGGACCTCGCGCAAACCATTCCCGGTCCGGTTACGGATGCGCTCGCGCAAATCGCCGCAGAGACCGGCCTCATCCTGCTGGCCGGGCTGGCCGAACACAACCCCTCAGGGCCTCCGTATGCGACCCAGGGGATTTTCCATCCGGACGGGCAGATCGAGTACTACCGCAAGGTCCACCTCTCCCCACCCGAAAAAGACCTTTTCACAGCCGGCGACCAAGTTCCGGTGTTCCGCTGCCGGTATTTCGCTTTCGGCGTTCAGCTCTGCTACGATTCTCATTTTCCAGAGCTTTCGACGGCAATGGCCGCTAAGGGGGCCGACATCATCTTCATGCCGCACGCCTCCCCGCGCGGAGCGGCGGCCGCGAAGCACAATTCCTGGATGCGGCATCTGCCGGCCCGTGCGTTCGACAACGGCCTCTTCATCGCCGCCTGCAACCAGTGGGGCGTCAACGGCAAAGGGATTGCATTCCCCGGCAATGCCCTGGTGATCGGCCCGGACGGCAATGTGCTGAAAAAGAAGATTTCGGGTGAAGGCGAACAGATGCTGCTCGTCGATCTCGCGGCCACGGATCTCGCGGCCGTGCGCGGCCATGCCATGCGCTACTTCTTCCCGCACCGGCGCCCGGAGCTTTACTGA
Organism: Pseudomonadota bacterium; assembly: GCA_023435265.1. Lineage (GTDB taxonomy): Bacteria > Desulfobacterota > Desulfobacteria > Desulfobacterales > Desulfosarcinaceae > UBA2230. Next base: position 97 of record JAEYRZ010000178.1, on the reverse strand, counting down.
TGAAATTAAGCCGGAAAAGAAGAGGCTAAGTACACAGCGGCGCAAATACAGTGAAATGAGTGTTTCACCACAGAGGACACAGAGAACACAGAGAAAA
>JAEYRZ010000166.1 GCA_023435265.1 Pseudomonadota bacterium | reverse complement strand
CCTCGGTGTAGAGCTCGGCCTTCTCCAGCGCCAGCAGGGCCAGTGCGGCAAAACGCTCGAGCAGGTCGATATCCGCTTGATGGAAATGCCGGTCCGGTTCGACGTGCGCCAACCCGATCACGCCGCGCACGCGGTCTTCCAGCTTGAGCGGAATGCCCATGACGCAGCGCAGTTCGCCCAGGGTCCGCTCGACCAGGCGTCCGGGCCAGGCCTGGTAGTCTTCGACGAGCAAAAGCCTGCCCGTCTGCCACACTTTGCCGCCGACGCCCTCGCCGGGCTGTACTTTCAATCCCAGGTGATGCGCGAAAATCCCCATTCCCACCCGGATCACCATGCAGTCGTCGACCGGATCGAAAAGGTAGATGTACCCGTGCCGGGTATCGGCCAGCTGGGTGGCGCGCTCCAGTATTGTATGGAGCAGTTCCTGTCGGTCGATTTTGTCGAGAAGTCCGAGGGCGGTTTCGTGCAGGGCCCGAAGATGCTCTTTCTGGCGCTGAACGGCCTCTTCGGCGGTACGCAGTTTCTGCGATTGCCGGCTGAGTTCCTGGTTTGCCGCCGGCAATCGGGCTGAAGGGTCGGTCATCGCAATGCGCTCCCGCACGCAATCGCAGCGCGATCCATGGCCGGGCGTCCGGCTAAAGTATCAAAATGCGTTTGATGGTGGCCGCGATTTTTTCAGGGTCATCCATGATCTGTACGATATCCATGTCACTGGGTGAAATCATCCCGGCTTGATGCAAATGCATCTTAATCCAATCCCACAAACCCGTCCAGTAGTCGCTGCCGACCAGGATGATGGGAAACGGTTTGATGCGTTTGGTCTGGATGAGCGTGATCACCTCGAATACTTCGTCAAGCGTGCCGAACCCGCCGGGCAGGGCGATGTAGGCCGAGGCATACTTGATGAACATCACTTTGCGGATGAAAAAGTATTTGAACTCCAGGCGGATATTGGCGTGGTTATTGGGGATCTGCTCGAAAGGCAGGCGGATGTTCAACCCCACCGACCGGCCGCCGGCCTCGGCGGCGCCCTTGTTGGCCGCCTCCATGACGCCCCCGCCCCCGCCGGTGATCACCGCGAAGCCGTGCCGGACGAATGCCGCGGCAAGCTCTTGGGCCAGCGTGTAGATCGGGTCATCGGGCAGGATGCGCGCGGAACCGAAAATACTGACCGCCGGCCCCAGGTCGTGAAGGCTTTCGACCCCGTCGACAAACTCCCCCATGATTTTGAACAAGCGCCACGATTCTCCCAATTTCAGGTCGTCGATCAGAAATTGCCGCTCCATGCATTTTCACTTTCTATTCGAGTGTTTTGACCGGTATTGCGCCGGATCGTTGGTCCGTATCTACCTGCTGCGAAACCGAATGTCAATTTGCACGCATTGACAATAAATAGGTGCAATGGTAAACAACAATGTTTTTGTACCAGCAGGAAAAGGCCGGCCAGCACCGATGAACGAGCCCTGTTGTGAAGACTCCCTGTGGCGTGAAGTGACCGTTGTCAACGAACTGGGACTGCATGCCCGCTCCGCCGGCCTCATCGCCAAGGCCGCGCGGTCGGCCGAAGGCCGCGTCTGGCTTCAAAAAGAGACCGAGTGCATCGATGCCAAACAGGTCATCGACATCCTGACCCTGGCCGCCGCCAGGGGAGACCGTCTGCGGGTGGGCATCGAAACCGGTGCGGACCGTAAAACGCTGGAACATATCGCCGCTCTTTTCGCCGGCGGTTTTGGAGAATGATTGTCGTATGCCGGAAGGTGCTTCCAGAGAGATCGTGCTTTATGGTATCGGCGGCTCGCCGGGCATCTGCATCGGACGGGCCTATCTCGTCGATAAAGAGGGTGTCGAAGTATTGCCCAAGTACACGGTCCCCAAGAACAAGCTGGAATCCGAGAAGAAGCGCTTCAAGGCGGCCGTGAAACGCGCAATGGACGAGTTGCGCCAGATCATCAGTGAGAATACCGAAGGCTTTCGCGAACCGACCAGCATCCTGGAAACGCATCTGGTGCTGCTCAAGGATAAAATGCTTTTCGGGCGCACCATCGACATGATCCAGAACGAGCACATCAATGCCGAATGGGCGCTCAAAAAGGTGGTTTCGGAACTGCGGCCCATGTTCGAAAGCATGGAAGATCCCTATCTGCGAGACCGTGCCGAGGACATCCTGCATGTCAGCAACCGGATCATGAAAAACCTGGTCGGCGCCGAAGGATTCGACATCGGCAACATCGATAAGCGCGTGATCCTGGTGGCCCGCGACCTTTCGCCGGCGGAAACCAGCCAGATCCAGCTCGAACGGGTGATGGGGTTTGTCACCGACCGCGGCGGCCGCGCGTCGCACACCAGCATCATCGCCCGCAGCCTCGAAATACCCGCCGTGCTGGGACTCGAACGGGCCACCAGCGTCATCCGCAACGAAGATGTGATCATCGTGGACGGCATTTCCGGGGTCGTGGTCGTCCATCCCAGCGAACAGACCCTGGCCGAGGCCGAGGCGCGCAAGGCGCGCC
>JAEYRZ010000119.1 GCA_023435265.1 Pseudomonadota bacterium | reverse complement strand
GGGCGCAGACGGCTAGGTGGGGCGGGCTTTGGCTTCTCCGCCGGCTTCTTCGCGGGGCGTGGAAAGCGATCCCATCAATTTGGCCGGAAGACGGGGAAATGCGCTGATCAAAGAAACCAGCACGGCGGCCATGTACGGCATGGTCTGCATCAGCAGCACCAGGACCCAGATATGCAGGTCGAGTGTGACCGAACTCGAGCGCAGGCTGACGCCGATGGTGGCACCGATCAACGCCAGCAGCATCAGCCATTCCTGCCCGGAACTGGATACAGCCTGACGTACGGCGGTCTTTCCGCTGAGTTTGGGTGTCCGGAAAAAAGGCATGTCCGTGGTGACGAAGCCCCACAGCACGGCTTTGGCAATGGTATGCGCCAGGGCCAGACCCGCGAGTCCGGCGGCGATCGTCCGCGAGACGCTGGTGCGCATGCGTGTTCGGTAAAGATAGATCATTTTGATCGCTTTGAAGGAAAAGAGCGCCAGGGGCAGGATCGAGAGCTCCAGGAGCGGAGGGTCGACTTTCTTGGGGAACAGGATCATGGCCGCCGACCAGCCCAGGGCGGCCAGGGTGAACAGCAGATTCACGCCATCGGCCATCCAGGGCAGCCAGCCGGCGATGAAATGATAGCGCTGCCCCGGCTGCAGGCGGCTGGGCTTTGATCCCCAGAGCATCTCGCCGTGCCGGCGCAGAATTTGGATGGCCCCATAGGCCCACCGGAACCGCTGCTTCTTGTAATCGAGAAACGTGTCGGGCATCAGGCCCTTGCCGTAACTTCTGGGAATATAGATCGATGCGTATCCGTCCTCGAAGATCCGCAGACCCAGTTCGGCATCTTCCGTGATGCACCACTCCCCCCATCCGCCCAGCGATTCCAGGACCGACCGCCGCACCAGGGTCATGGTACCGTGTTGAATGATGGCGTTGCGCTCATTGCGGGTGACCATGCCGATATAGAAAAATGCCCGGTATTCCGCAAAGCACATGGCCTTGAAAGCGTTCTGGACTTCGTCGCGGTAGTCCTGAGGCGCCTGGACGAGGCCGATCTTGGGGTCGCTGAACTGCGGCACCAGGTCGCGCAGCCATTCGGGATCGACGATGTAGTCGCTGTCGATCACGGCGATGATCTTGGCCTGCGCGGAGGTGAAGCGCAGCGCGAAATTGAGCGCCCCGGCCTTGAAGCCGGCCAGCGGGTTGACGTGAAAAAACCGGAAGCGGCGCCCCAGCCGCGCGCAATGATCGGCCACCGGCTGCCACACCGCTCTGTCGCGCGTATTGTTGTCGATCACCAGCACCTCGAACCGGGGATAATCGAGTTTTGCAAGCGCATTCAAGGTTTCGATCATCATTTCATGAGGTTCGTTGTAGGCCGGGACATGGATGGAGACCATCGGCAACTGCTCGTCCGGGATCTGTACCGGCCGGAAAGGCCGCCTCCTGCTGCTGACCCACAAAGCTTCGGCCCATTCATGGGCTTCGGCAAGCAGGACAAGGATGACCCCGATCATGCCGATCAGCAGGAGTCCCCCCACCAGAACCGTGGCCAGGGTCAAGTATTGCTGGATATAGTCATAAATGATCCACACCGCGAACGTCGCGGCCGTGAAGGCGATCAGGGCCAGAAAGCTGCGGCCGCGGTGACGCAGGGTCTGGCTGTCCAGCAGGAGAACGGCCGTCGCGATGGCGGCGATCATCACCGATAGCGCGGCCAGAATATACCACCGCGGAATCGGAACAATCGGTTCGATGAAGGGGAACTTGGGATTGCGATTCGCATCGAAGACGCCCCAATAGGCCCCGACGGCACCTTCCGTATCGCGTTTCCAGGGCTGATCGAAAGCCTCCATGATGTAGTAGATATAGTTTTCCTTTTGGGCACGGGCCAGAAAACGTCGTAAAAAGGCGGCCTGATTGGCCTCGGAGGCCACTGCGCCCTGGCGGGTGCGGCCATTGCTGGGCCAGCCGACTTCGGAGATGACGATCTGCTTGTGGGGGAAGAGCCGTTTGAGATCGTTCATGCGCTCGACGATGTAATCGACCGCCGAGTCGATGTGAACCCCCTCCCAGTACGGCAGCATCTGGACGGCGATGAAATCGACATGCTCGGCCAGTTCCGGCTGCTTCATCCAGACATGCCAGGGTTCGGCGGTGCTGACCGGCACCTTCAGCACACTGCGTACGCGCTCGATATAGGCGGTCAACTCCTCCAGGGTCAGATCTTCCCGCAGGAGCACCTCGTTGCCCACGATCGCCCGCACGACATTGCGGCTGTCGAGGGCGAGCTGCAACAGCGTCTCAACCTCCTCCTCGTTGCGGTCCAGACGCTTGTCGAGCCAGGCGCCGAGCGTCACATTGATCTTATGTTTGCGGGCAAGTTCCGGAATTTTCGTGAAAACTTCCGCCTCCAGAGTGTAGGCGCGCACCGCATGGGTTTTGCCGGAGAGCAGGGCCAGATCTGCCTCGACTTCTTCCTCGCTGGGGTATTGACGAAAGAGCGGGCTTTGATTGGGGCGGATGGGTGAAAACGAAAAGCCCTGCACACGGCTCGGCCAGGCCGGTTCTTGTTCGGGCCGGTTCATATAGGCCCAGACGCTGAAGGTCAGCACCGCAACCGCGACGCCGATGACAATATTGGATCGAACCATATAGGATGAACACCGGATTATTGATTCTGCTCAAAAGCACAAACGGCTGGCGGCCGTAAAAGGTTGCGTGGACGAACTGACGGCGGCACAGCCGACTCCGAAAACAGTGTATATAATCATTCGGAACACTGTTCAGCAAGAGAAAAGCGCACCACCAGGCATTCGGCGGCGCTGCTACAGGCGCGCCCTAAATGCCGAAAGTGAATAAAAAGGGCCGTTCCGGTTGCATGTGCCGCTGCGCAATCCTATATTTGTGCCGTTAACATGTCCGCCGCGCACCTGCTCAAAGGCAGTCCGACGGTCTGGTGCTCAGAACAGCGGCCTCTGCGGATCTCCTTCCGACCCTTCTCGGCATTTCGCGGACGATCTTCACTGCATGCACTCGGCATGTGCCTTAAGTCGCAGCACAGGGATGAGAATATAAACGCGCCGTGATCGGGCTTGAGGCCTCAGCGCGCAAACCGGCAGGACGATCGACATGTATCTGCAGCATTATAAATTAATCGAAAAACCGTTTCAGATCAGCCCGGACCCCCGTTTTCTGTGGCTCGGTGAAAAACACAAAGAAGCCTTCGCCAATCTGCTGTACAGCATGATCGATCAGAACGGCTTCCTGGTTTTAACCGGAGATGTCGGATCGGGAAAGACCACTTTGTTGAATGCATTGCTCGAGAACATCGGCTCCGACGTTCTCGCGGCGACTATCTCCAATCCGCGCATGGATCCACTGGAAATGTTGCGCTACATCGCCAGAGCATTCGATCCCGATGTCCGCTGCGAAGATAAAACCGAATTTATCTTCCACATGAACCGCCGTTTTCGCGAGATTGAATCCCAAGGCAAAAAGCTGCTGCTGGTCATCGATGAGGCCCATCTTTTATCCGACGATCAGCTTGAGGAGATCCGGCTGATTTCCAACATCGAATCGTCACAGAAGAAGCTGATCACGATCATTCTGATCGGGCAGAACGAACTCAACGAAAAGTTGAGCTCAGACGCATGCCGTGCACTGCGTCAACGGATTACACTCTATTATCAGCTGCAGCCGTTTACGCTCGAAGAAACCACCCTGTACATCAACCATCGTTTGTTGATCGCCGGCACGTCGGAATCCGTTTTCACCACCGGGGCCGTCGACGAAATCCAGAAGCTGAGCGGCGGGTTGCCGCGACTGATCAATGTGCTGTGCGCGCGGTCACTGCTGACCGGCTTTGCGAAAGAGATTCAGCGTATCGACCGCGATGTGGTCCGGGAATGCGGGCAGGAGTTGCATCTCGGAGAGCGAATCTCCCCCGCAGTCCAGTCCGTTCCATCCTCCGATCTTACCGGGTTTCACCAGGCGCTTTCAGCTGCGCAGGCGCAGCGGGTCCAGGCGGCCCCATCGTTCACCCCCCCCGAGCAGCCAACGCCGCTTGCACGGCCGTGGCACCGGCGTATCGCTTTCTCGCCAGCGGCTTTGGCCGCGCTGCTCATTCCCGCATTGGCCTTTTTCGGCGTATTCATTCTGATGCACAAGCCTGTGACCGAAACCGGTTCCGTTGAGATGTCGATCGCCCCAGGGCCTGTCGAACCTGCGGGCGACATCAAGGCTGCTCCCGCTTCGGTCGAGGGCAGGGCGGACGTTTCACCGAAAGCCGGTGCGACGGGTGCCGCCGACAAGGAAAAGCGCGCCGGCGAGGCTCTCAATCGCAGTCTTTCCGGCCCAAACAAAATCGAACACGCAGCAAGCGGTAACGCCAGAGGTTCGAAGGGGATTCTGGAGCAGGCGGACAGAGAAAAGGAGACGGTGGTCCAAAGGACCCCGGCACCGAAAACAGCCGAATTGCCACGCCCGCCCTCGCCTTCCCCCGATACAGGGCCGGCGGTCCAGGTTGTGGCCCGCAACGCGCTGGAAAAGCAGAATTACCGGTATGCGATCGAAGTCGTGGAATCTTATCTGGCCGGGCAACCCGAGGCTCCCGCCGGGCTCAAGCAGATCTACGTCCAGGCGCTGACCGAACAGGGCCGACTGCACCTGGAAGCCAATCGTTACAAAGAGGCGGAAGCCGATCTCCGCAAAGCGGTATCGAATGCTCCCGAAGACTTCCAGGCGCACTTTGAGCTTGGCAAGCTTTATACTCGGACCCAGGAGTACGCGAAGGCGGTGGAGAGCTACAAACACGCCATCGCGGCGAAGCCGGACAGCGCAGCCGGGATGTACAATCTCGGATTCGTGTATGCCGGGCAGAAGGATTGGGACAATGCCGAGAAAATGCTGCTGCGCGCGGCCGATCAGAAGTCACCCTTCATTGACAAAATTTACTTCAACCTCGGTGTGGTACAGCTGAAACTCGGCAAGAAAAACGATGGCATTCACAATTTGAAGAAGAGCCTGGGTATCAATCCTGAAAACATGCGCGCACGGCAGTATTTGGCCCAGCTCGGCGAAGCGCCGCGCTGAACAAGGGCTTGTTTCGCTTCCTTGGAAAAGCGATCACGACGCCGAAAGGAGATTATGAAGACCACCGCATGGGTCGTCCTCTGCATGGTCGCCGCCCTGGCGAGCGGTTGCCAGAAATCGGTCCTGGACAACATCTCCCGACAGCTTGCCTGGCGGACCCAGCCCGGGCAAACCACAGAACCGCAGTACCTCTATCATACGGTTCAGCGTTCGGGTGAGACATTGTCGCATGTCGCCCAGTGGTATACTGGTAAGATCCAGCACTGGGAAACGATCGCCGCGCACAACCGCTCCCTGGATCTGAACACGCTGCGCCAAGGCGACAGAATCCGGATTCCTGAATCCATCCTGATTACCCATCAGGCGATGCCGCAGGGGTATGTACAGGAGTTAACGCCCAAAGAGGCTCCGGCCGCTGTCAGGGAACCCGCGCAGCCGCCGACAATGGGCGCTGTTCCGCGGGCGTCCACCCTTAAACCCGCGGCGAAGCCGCCCGAGGCCAGGCAGGCAACCAGTCAAAAAGTGAACACACCGAAGAAGCCCCCGGCCAGGACTCCTTCCCAACCTCCTGCCGCGGTCGCTGCGGCGAAGCCTGGAGCGGTTCCCCGGCCCGCCCCTAAGCCCGAGCAGTTCAGGCTGCTGGAGCCGGTTGAATCAATTTCCACGACCTCACCCGACGCAGAGGCTTCGAGCGCGGCCGAATTGAATGAAATCGAGCTGTTCGGACCGATTCCGTAGTCAAATGGTCGGCGCATGCGCACTACCCGGATGACCGGCCCGGGGCTTTGGGGAAGTCATCTGAGCCTTCGGTTCCCACCATAATAGAATGTTGACGCTCATCGTGATTGGCAGTACAAGAACCTTCGATCCTTGCTGAGTGGCTCCATCGAAATATCACCCGTAAAACAAGCTTCGGTTTCAAGGCTCTTCTAAACGTATGCGCCGCTGTCCGGAAACCGCTCGACGGCCCCTGCTCAAAGGAGGTGTGTCTGCATGCGCCTGAATTCGGTTGCGTTCCCGATTGTTCTGATTCTCGCGCTTTCCATCCCATCCGCCCAACGGAAGGCCTTCGCCGGAGAGGTCGTGACCGATGACCTGCGCCAGTCGGCCCGGCACTCCATTCAAAACGAAGACTCCCGATCCTTTCAGCCATCCCCCGACACCGTGGCGGTGCTTTATTTCAAAAACAAGACCGGCCGGCCCGACCTGGACCCCCTTCAAAAAGGCATCGCCGTGATGCTGATCACCGATCTGGCCAAGGTGAAAACGATCCGTGTGGTGGAACGGGCACAATTGCAGGCGCTGGTCGAAGAGTTGAACCTCGGGGCGAGCGGACTAGTGGCTCCCGGCACCGCTCCCCGGGTGGGCCGGCTCCTCGATGCGCGTTTTATCGTCGCAGGCGACCTGGGCTCCGTGCCACCCGAACAAATCGCCATCGCCGGCAACCTGCTGGAAATGCCCCCGGCAACCGTCCTGGGAACCCCTTCCAGCCAGGGCGTGTTGGAAAACCTGCTGCGTATGGAAAAAGAAGTGCTCTTCGAAATCATCCGCTTGCTGCAGATCGAATTGACGCCGGAGGAAAGGGAGGAATTGCGCAAACCGATCACGCTCGACTTTAAAGCACTCCTGTTTTTTTCCCAGGGCATCGAGAGCAGCGACCGGGGGGCTTATGAAGAAGCCGCCGCTTATTATCGCGAGGCGCTGCAGCACGATCCAGAAATGGGCCCGGCGGTTCAAGCAGTCGATGAACTGACGCGGCTCAGACTGATTGCGCCGTTCAGGGATACTTTACTCCGCAATCTGCACCAAAGGATATCGTTCAATGAGGGGCCTGTTCAGGGACCGATTACGCGGCGTGAATTCTCGGATCCGGTCAGTATACAAGGGCCTGCTGGGACCGCGGATGTTCAGATCCGGTGGTGAGACATGGGAAAGGGCGGAGCCATGAAACGGTTTGCCGGTGTGAATGGAAAAGCGTGGACCTTCATCCTCGGGACGCTGTCAACGTTGATTATCCTGGGCTGCAGCGGAGGGTCAGGCGGTTCCCACGGCGACGGCAACAGCCAAATTTCCTTCCGCGCGCACTGGGAGCGGGGGGCGCGATCGGGTTCAGGCATTGATCGCACCGGTGTGGACGATTGTATCGACGTCGAAACGGTCGGTGCTGCGGTTCTTACCGAAACTGAAATACTTCAGGAAGGCGGCCCCTGGATCTGCAGCGCGGGAGAAGGACTTATCTCCGGAGTTCCAGCCGGATACACCGTTTGGCTTGCCGTGGTCGGATATGGCGCCAATGGAAGGGTTCTGTATCGCGGCGAGTCCGGCGAGCGCTTTCTTCTGCGCGCTGGAGAAACATATGATGCGGGCCTCATCTCTGCCGCATCCTTTGTGCCGGTGCTTTCAGCCCCGGCCGCCGGCGCGTTTGTCCCGCCGCCGGTTCTCGATTTGCGCTGGAATCCCGTGAACGGCGCGAGCCGCTACCTGGTGACGCTTTACTCAGACAGCGACTTCATGACGGCGGTGCGTTCGGTCTCGGTGGCTGCTGCCGCAGCGCCCTCTTACCGGCCGGAGGGCCTGAACACCGGAGTACCGTATTACTGGCGGGTGCAAGCAATCGACACCGCCGAAAATATCGGCGAGTTTTCCGAAGGGCGCAGCTTCACCTTGAGTAGCGAGACTCTGAGCGTGAACATCACGAGCCCAACCGATGGTGCGCTCATTCAGTTTTTTGAACCGGTCAATTTCAGTGCCACGGTTATGGACTCTGACGGGAATCCTCTGATGGAAAGCGATCTAGCCTCCATTGTGTGGAGGTCGAACGTGGACGGCGTATTCGGCAGTTCGCTCGATTTCGATTTTATTGAACTTACGATCGGAGCGATCCATGTGATTACCTTGGAGGTTACCGCCATAAACGGCCTGAACGGCATGGCGACGGTCACGATCGAAACGATGTAAGGGGCTTCTTGTCTGGATGTCGTTGCACAAAGGAATCGCGATTATGCTGAAATGGATTGGCCCGATCTGCCTGTTTTTGGTTTCGATCTTCGCTTCTGCTGCAAATGCCGGTATCGACGCTGAAAGCGGCGCACGGTTCGACAATTGGAGCAGCGACGAGGATGAAAGCGGGAGCCAGTGGTATGTGCCGGTTCGAATAACGGGCGAGTATGGACCCTGGGCGGGATTCGTGACCGGCGGCTATGCTTACACCAGCGGCGACGTTGACGGCGATTCGCGCTCCATCGGCGGCATACTCGATACGCAGACCGGCGCGGCCTATACGCTGCGGAATCTGTGGGGCGCCGATTGGCAGGCGGGAATCGACCTGAACCTGCCGACCGGCCAGACCGGTGAGGATGATCGGGATCTGCGCACCATGATCGATCCCGATCTGGTGACCATCATCACCCCGGGGCGGGGGTTCAACGTAAACCCTTATCTGAGCATGACCCGGCAGTGGCGCGCCTGGACTTTGGGCTTCGGCGCCGGCTATGCCGTCCAGGGGCAGTATGACTACAGCGAGCGGATCCAAGACTATAATCCGGGTGACATCGCCACGCTGACAACTGAAATCGCGTACAATCTGACCCATGCGTGGGCCGTGAGCGTGCAGGCTCAGTATGCCGCGATCGGGAAGGATGAAGTCGACGGCGAAGACGTCCTGCAGAAGGGAGACGCCTGGTTGTTCGGCCTGGGCCTCAGGCGAAGGGGTACGAATTTGGAAACGCACCTGGGCGTTCAAGCGCTGTTCAGGGACAAGGCGAGGATCCTGCAAAGTGATGGCGGCCTGGAAACCGAATCGCGCAACAGCCAGGGTGATGAATGGATCGCGGAGATCGAAACCCGCCATGCCTGGCGCCCCGCCACAACGCTGATCTACAGCCTGCGGTATCTTTACCGGGCCGAAAACGAATACGGCCGTACATCGCCTTTCTATGCCGGCGACCGGCAAAAAGTCTCCCTCTCGCTCGGAATCATCCAACGCCTGACGCAGGAGCTGGATCTGGAATGCTCGCTCCAGGGATTCAGCATGTCGGACGATCCCAACTGGCTGCATCCCGACGAGGAGCGCACCTACCGCGGCTGGTCTCTGTCCGCCGCCTTGATGAAACGTTTTTAATGCGCCATCAAGCGGCGTCTATTCGCCGCCGGGAAGATCATTCAACTTCTGCTGCAGCAATGTGGCGCTTTCGGGCACATTATCGATCCCTTGCGCATTGGAATTGATCTCCTGATCCAAACCCAGAAACTGGCGGATCAGCTGTTCTTCTTCCCCGAAATATTCCCGCACCGCATCCTGATTCAGACGATAGTATTCTCCCAGAGGGCCGCTCTGCAATGTGATCGCCGCTCCCTGGAGTACGCTTTCATCAAGAGTGGCCGACTGCGGCGCGTAGGCCACAATCTGGGCCGTCTGCACCGGTATGCCCGAGCCGGCCGCCACGGTCGCATCCGAACCCAGAATGAAATCGAATCCCTCTGCAAGCTGGCGAACGTTTTCCGTGTGTTTGAATACCAATATCAATCCATCGGAGGCACTGCGCAAGGATGACGGTTCGCCATTTTCGACTGAATAATTTACGAAGACGGGCAGGGACCATCCCTCGGCGCGGCGGGCGACCAGTATGCCGTCGCCATTGAACACCCCGCCACCGGAGACGGCGTCGATGCGCGGAAACACGGCTATTGCCGCCGCCTGACGCAGCACTTCCGGGCGTACGCGATCATCCCCCTGATGCAGCCTTTCGATGGTCTTTACCGACGCCAGGACGACCCGATCGGCTTCAGGCCGGCCGATCGACGCCGAATCTCCCACGGCGCTGCCAGACGCTGTATCGGCGGCCGGCTCTCCGGAGGCATCGAGCGCGTCAAGGGGCGCGAACAACAGTGTACTCATCACGGTCAGGACCATTATGAATGCCTTCATAAAACCTCCTTGCCGCGTTTCAGGTCCGAGCCGGAAGAACGCGAGCCCTGGAAGCAGCTGAGCTCGACGTAGCCCGGCAGGTCGGGGTCGAAAACGGCCTCTTCTTCATGGATCCAGGTCGGCGGTCCATTCCAGGCGCCGCACGCCAAAACCACAGGTTCACCCAGGTTGAAATGGCGACCGCACGCTGCGCAGCGGAGCAGCGTCATGAGTTTCTCCCGGTCGATGATAGTCTTCAGGTTTTGCTTTTCGTTTTCGTTCATGCCGACACCGTAACAACAATGAGTCTATTTCAGAATACACTGTAAACCCTATATTCATTGGTGCGGAGGAGGATGCGGTCAAGCCGACCGGCCAGTTATAGGCATTTGCGGGCATACGCATCCGCAAATACTGTCAGAACCTCATTCGACCTGCCCGCGAGGCAAACCATAATGAAACCCAGCGGCACATAACAGGAGTAGAGCATGAAAGCGCTGATTCTCATCAACACGCTTGCCCGGCAAGGCCGGTCGGAATTCGATGAGGCCCTGGATGTCCTCAGGACGGGAGGGATCGATTTTCAGCTGCACATCCGTGATCGAATCAGCGAAATACCCGCCATCGTCGCCGACATGGGGCGCACGTTCGATCTGGTCATTCTCGGGGGCGGAGACGGCACATTCAATGCTGCAGTCGAATCGGTCCTCGCCGTGCAGCGCCCCCTCGGGATCCTGCCGCTGGGGACGGCGAATGATCTGGCGCGAAGTATGGGCATCGCGTTGTCTCTGACGGAAGCGGCCCGGACCATCGTGCAGGGGAATATTCGGCATATCGATCTGGGATGGGTCAATGGAAAACACTATTTCAACGTCGCCAGCATCGGATTGGCGGCAGGCCTGCGGCCGATGATGACGCGCGCCCGAAAGCGCCGCTGGGGGGTGCTGGCCTACCCGATCAGCCTCTTGTCAGTCTATCGGAATTCACGTCCTTTTCGGGCGCATGTGATCAGCAATGGCAAAGTGAAGAGTTCCGCCGCGATACAAATCGCGGTCGGCAACGGGCGCCATTACGGAGGCGGTCTGGTCGTTCATGAGGAATCGGCAATCGACGATCACCTGCTCAATCTTTACTGCATCCAACCGCAACCATTTCGAGAACTGATCCGCATGCTGCCGGCCATCAAAGACGGCGCCTTCGACGATCGGTCCGGTGTGTGGGTCATGAGCGGCAAGGAGTTCCGCGTTCTAACCGGCCGCACCAAGCGCATCAGCGCCGATGGCGAGATCGTGTCCCGCACACCGGCCCTTTTCAAAGTGAAAAGCGGTGTTCTGCCGCTGTTCGCACCGGCCAGAGGCTGACCCGCCGTCAGGCCTTTTTCAGCGCGCGAAGACGTTCGATCTGGCTGCGGGTTTCCTCCAGGAGGCGACCGAGCGGCGCTCCGGCCGACTCCGGCCACTCCATTTCCAGGGCCGAGCCGAGTTGCTGCTCGATCTGCAATTCGCGTTGCAGGGCTTTATGCTCCAGAATGGCGGTCACATCCTGGGCCAGGGCTGCTTTGACGCGCGTTGCGAGTTCATCCAGGGCCAGCCGGTCCGGATCCGGTTCGGCTGGCAAAAAGCCAAACGCGCGCAGCAGTTCGGCAAGTTGCGTTGCGGCCGCACGGCGTGAATGCAGCAGTTCGGCAAACAAATCGGCGGATGGATGATTTTCCAGGAGTTCCACCGCTTTGTTATAATGGTCGCCGGCATGCCGAACGGCAACCAGAATCGAGTTCAGCACGGCTTCCCTCTCGTCGGTCAGGATCATGGCTTCATTCCTCGACGACTTGAAGCCGCAGGCGTTTTAAGAACGATCTTGACGCACTCCTCCTGTTTGTTCAGAAACATGTCGTAGGCTTGCGGTGCATCCTCGAGGCGCATGCGGTGGGTAATCACGAAACTGGGATCGATTTCACCGCTGCGGATTCTTTCGAGCAGAGGCGCCATGTATTTCTGGACATGGGCCTGCCCGGATTTAATGGTCAAGGAACGGTTCATCACCGCTCCGATCGGAAATTTGTCCACGAATCCGCTGTAAACGCCGATCACGGAAACGGTGCCGCCGTTGCGGCAGGCCATGATGGCCTCGCGCAGGGCGACCGGGCGGTCGGTCTCGAGTTTCAATGCCTGTTTGGTGCGATCGTAGGCGCCGACAAGACCGGGCTTGTGCCCCTCCATGCCGACCGCATCGATACAGGCATCGGGCCCCCTGCCGCCGGTCATTTCGCGGAGTGTTTCCAGGACCGGGGCATCGGTATAGTCGATCGTTTCGGCGCCGGATTTTTCACGCGCCATGCGCAGGCGAAATGGAAACCGGTCGATGGCGATGACCCTCTCGGCGCCGAGGATATAGGCGCTCTTGATCGCAAACTGCCCGACAGGACCGCAGCCCCATACGGCGACCGTATCTCCTGGCTGAATGCCGCACATATCGGCGGCCATGAAGCCGGTCGGAAAAATATCCGAAAGAAAAAGCACCTGATCGTCGTCCAGTCCGTCATCGATCTTGATGGGGCCGACGTCTGCGAACGGGACCCGCACATACTCGGACTGGCCGCCCGCAAAACCTCCGGTCAGGTGGGAATACCCGTATATGCCGGCCGGCGAATAGCCGAATATTTTTTCGGCCATCCAGGCATTCGGATTCGAATTCTCGCACAGTGAATACATCTCGTGACGGCAGTGCCAACAGTTGCCGCAGGCGATCGGAAAGGGTACGACGACGCGGTCTCCCACTTTCAGCGTGGTGACCGCATCGCCCAACTCCACGATCTCGCCCATGAACTCATGACCGAGAATGTCGCCGGATTCCATAGTGGGCACGAAACCATTGTAAAGGTGGAGATCGGAACCGCAGATTGCGGTAGAGGTTACCTTTACGATGGCATCGCGCCGATTCAAAATCCGCGGGTCGGGTACATCGCGCACTTCGACGCGCTTGGGTTTGATCCAGCATGCCGCTTTCATATTGCCTCCTGATGTTTCGAGCTGTGCTTGGGCAGCGTGCGGCCCGAGCCCGCCCTTCGAGACGGCTGCGCCGGGTGGAGTCCGCGGTGGATGCTGGAATCCGAATGCAATACCTCGCCGGTTTCCATGACCTGCTTGAACCGGTATAAATCACCCCTGATCTGCTGGCCGGGCTCCCTTCCGAAAAGGCTGGCCACTCCCGAACCAAGGGCGCCACCCGGCGGCGCGTAGGCAATCCGTACATGGACTTCGGTTCCACGGCCTGCAGGGGCCGCCTTGAAGCGCACCTCGCCGGTGTTGTGCACCTGTGAATTTTCGAGCGAGCGCCACGCGATACGTTTATCGGGAAGGTCGACAATGATCCGCGCGTCCCAGGCCACGGTCATCCCGGCGGGACCCCTGGCCACCCAGTGCGAGTGGCGTTCGTCACTGACCTGCACGGACTCGAGATGGGCCATGAACCGGGGCAGGTTCCGGAGGTCGCGCCAATACCGGTAAACCTCCTGAGGCGGACGGTTGATCGTTATGGCAGCGGACCGCTCCTGGAAGCGGGAACTGTCAAGGGCCAGCTTCCGGGCATGGTGAATGTCCAGCAAAGTCACCCCGGCCACCGCGGCCGAAGCGGCGGCGAGCCGTTTACGATCGGCGTTGTCCGCCGAAAATGCGCTGCCCAGCAGCGCGAGATCCAGGAGATCGCCCGCAACGCGGGACAAGATCCAGGGCGTGGGCGTTGCCCCACTCAGAAGTCCGATGCCGCTGGCCACCTCACGCACCCCGATGATGCGTACCAGAGAACGGTGATCGTTCCGGATACCGATCCATTCCGACAGACTGCGCGGGGCCGCAAGGGCCGCCAGTCCAAGACCGATGCTCAACCAGCCGAGCGCTTGAATTCGCTGCCTGTCCTCGTGGGATCCGTTTTTCCTGCCGCTTTCAGAAAGGCGGCGATATCGGGCAACTTCCCCCGCCGGGGGAATGTCACCGAATTCTTCTCTCGTATTCTGGATTTGATTGCGCATGCTTTTTTCCCCGTTATTTTCTTTCAGTAAGCGTAACGCTTCGGCACGCAAAAGGTATGCGGGCCAATGGGTATTTGAGTGGATTGGAATGCCTATTCAAGGAATCGGGCGGATGCCCGGCAGCGACACGTCGGCGTTTTTAGGAACACATCATCCCGACCGTGAATGAAATGAGTTCAAAGAACAGGGCCGTCGATATTCATTTGGCTTGGCAAGTGTTGAAAGCGAGAACTCGAACGGTCGGCCAAAACGATCGCTTTAAGTTCCCTGCGATGCACGGCAGCAGGTGAACATTTTTGACAGTCCTACCTGCGGTGGGCTGGCGGCCGCTTCGGGCCTTCGTTTAGAAATCAGGTAAATACACATCAAAACCCATTGCCGCAGAGTGATTACAGCCGCACGCTTTTAGCCGCAGGCACGAGGGGCGGACGGCTGTGCGCCGTCCCTCGCAGATCCATAAACTTTTTGGGAGGTACATATGAAACAAGTCAAACTTTTGATCAGCGTGACCCTTTTGAGCTTATTTCTGATCGTGGGGTCGGCCTTTGCCGGCAGCGAAGGTGCTGTGGATGCTACAAAGAAAAGCACCGAAAAGGGAACGATGAAGCGGCCCACATCCGCCGTCGATACCCAAACGCAGGATTTTCAGCGGGTGAGTGAGCTGATGGATTCCAGCGTCAAAGGAACCAATGGCGAAGATCTGGGGTCGGTCGAGGATGTCATTCTCTCCAGCGACGGTCAGGCCCGCTATATCGTCCTGTCCAAGGGAGGCGTCGGGGGCGTCGGCGGGGAACTGATCCCGGTACCGTTTGACGTGGCCCAACCGACCAGGGGGGCCGCTGGCGACATTACGCTGAACATCGATCAGCAAAGGATCGATCAGGCCCCGACGATTGCCGAGAACGAACTCGAAAACGCCGCCGCCTGGGAGAAGGAAGTGCGGGGGTATTTCAAAGAGAAAAAAGAAAAGTAGAGCGGCCGGGAAGGCTCCCGTGAATCTGCAAACCGAAGCCGTAATCGCCTCTTGGATCAATAACCGATGCAGGCCGGATTTCGCAGGGTACGCGGCAGGCCGATGAAGTTGCTCATGCAACCGCGGCCTGCCGCACAGCACCGCCGGGCAATTGCAGATCAGGGTTTTAAGACATTCACGATCCGGATGCGGTGGTGCGGTCAGCTTCGAACCCGGGAAGAATGATGTCGAAAAATGCATTCTGGATCAGGTTGGCGATGATCTGCCAGGTGTTTGCCTCAGGGTTTTCGATCTGTCCGGAGATGTCCGCCCGGGTAGCCACCCGTTCACTCGCCTCGTTCTTCAACAAATCCGCAATTGCGTCGATCACGCCTTCATAGAGTTTCTGAAAAAGGCCTTTTTCCTCATCCTGACTGGGGTCGTATACGTCCAGATCCTTGAAGAAGGGCTTGACGTATCCGTCAACGCGCTGATTGCGGACATGCATTTCCGTGAACAGGGAGAAGCGGCCCCGGGTCACATCGAAATTCGCGTAAGCCTTTAGCAGGTCGTTCATGGACCGCATGTCCGTGCCGACGATCCGGATATACAGATCGAAATCCGGCCCCTGATGCTCCGGGCGAAACCGCGCCAACACCTCGGTCTGACCGCTGCCCATCAGGCGCCCCTTCAAGCGTGCCTCGGCCGTGCCTTGCTTGAACTGGTTCGAGAGGTTGGTCAGATGCAGATCCGCCCCCTCAAGGAAAAGGCGGTATGATGGATCTTGAGCTTCATTAACGAACCCCACATCACCGCTGAGCCGAAAATCGTCGACCCGCAACAGCAGCCCGGGTCGATTGCTGGCCTGCTCGGCGGCTTCCTTGGCCTTCTCGGCTTTTTGTTTTTCGGCTGCGGCCGTCCGGGCGGAGTGAATAAAATCGATTTTCACGCCGTCGATCCGGAGGCTCTCGAGTTGGGCCGTCTTGATCTGGGGCGCGTATTCCATGTGCCCCTGTGCCGCGAAGACGCCCCCGTCGATGAAGAGATGATGCCGGGCAAGAATCGGGCGGAAATAGGTCATTTCGATCCGATTCAGATTCAATTTCGCCGCCACGCCCGGATGGGGCTCGGCAAGAAAGTCGGCTTGTCCCTGGATCTCGGCGCTTCCGCTTTCAAAGACCCGGGCCGTGAAATGAAATGGAGAAGGGTAGACCCGTTCGGGTGAAAAGACATTGCGGATATTTTCCGCCTGCAGGCTGATGGCGCTCAACGCCAGCGGCCGCTGCGGATCTTCGTCGATATACGTGAATCGTCCGTCACGGACGGTCAACAAGTTGACCTTCAGGGGATAGATGGCATTGACGGCGCCCTGCCATCCACGCTCTTCGATGGGCACTTCTTCGGCGGCCTCTTGCCGCAGTTGAAGCAGGTTGATGTTCAATACGGGGCGGTCCACTTGGAAGTCGGCCACCATCCGGGCTCTCAACAGGGCCTTCCAATGGACGCTGGCCTGCAGGCGATCGACGCGCATGACCGGAGGATCGGGATAGGCATTTTGAACCAGGGTGACATCCCTCAATGTCACCCGGAACCCGATGGGGTTGAAATCAAGCCGGGGCAGGGTGACCCGGTATCCCTTGAGGGACCGGTTCATGTTATCTTCCATACGCCGGCGCAGCGGCTCGTCAATGAAAAATGAAGCCGCAAACGCAGCCGCCAGAAGGAAGACGAAGAGCCCGCCGCTCCATAACCCGAATTTCTGTAAAGGCCGCATCCGACCATCCTCCAGAAAACACACTAAGGCCACCGAACTCGGACCGACGATATGCGTTAAACTGTAGCTTGCGATGCGGCGGGCTGTATTTCAACCTTTCGGCAGGTTCCCTGGGCTGGCAAGATTGGGAACGGAAGTATGCGCTTCCGGCAAAGCTTTCGCGGCGGCTAAGCACACATCGGCGCAAATACAGTGAGACGAAGTTCACCATGGCGCACACAGAGAATACAGAGAAACTAAAAAGCCCTCCTGTGTTCTCTGTGATTATCAGCAGCTGAAGACCGACACGTCATTTACATTCATGCCGCTTGAGCAGTACGCCGTTGCCGAAAAGAGAGGGTTTTCTTTACGTAATTTTATAGTATCTGACTCAAGAAAAGTTTGGTCCGCTCATGCGTCGGGTTCTTGAAAAAGTGCTCGGGAGTGCCCACCTCGATGATCGACCCTTCATCCATGAAGATCACCCGATCGGCTACTTCCCTGGCGAACCCCATTTCGTGGGTCACCACCACCATGGTCATGCCCTCGCGCGCAAGCGTCTTCATCACGTCGAGCACTTCGCCGATCATTTCGGGATCCAATGCGGATGTGGGTTCGTCGAAAAGCATGATCTTGGGGTCCATGGCCAAGGCGCGGGCGATGGCGACGCGCTGCTGCTGCCCGCCC
>JAEYRZ010000102.1 GCA_023435265.1 Pseudomonadota bacterium | reverse complement strand
GTACTAGATCGCTGTCCCGTGCAAGACCCGCGTTGAAAACCGAGACCGCACGCATGGCCAGGTTGTTATGGTCGCCGGGAACATGAGGGGCGTCACATTCGAGCCGATCGCGGTCCGCAGGATGCAGGCTGAGGCGGTCGTAGAGTGCGATGCGGCACATCAATGAATAAAGCTCGTGATAACCGTCGCTTCGGCGCCCGGTTACTTCAAGGAACAGGTTGAGCTTGGCAGGGGCCAGGGTATGAATGGGACAGGCATCCGAAAGCGGCGAGGCTTTCATGCCGAAGAGGCGGTTCCGTCGCGGAGAGACCGTGGCGTCAGCCATCGACCGGGTTCAGCCCCGCTCCTTCACATAAAGCATGCGCAATTCGTAAAGAACGTTTTTCAGGATATTCTCTTCATCGCTGGTCAGGTTGCCCTTGGTTTTCTCTTCCAGCATGGCCAACAAATCGATGGTTTGCTTGGCCAGGGGCAGATTCTTGGACAATTCCTTGGTGCCCGGATCTTCGATCAGCCCAAGCTGCACCAGTGCGGAGGAGTTGATCGACAGAATGAAGGTCGCAAAATCGATTTTCGGCAGGGCATAGGCTCTTTCGTGTGCCCCCTCGGCTTGTGAAGCGGTCCGCCCGGCCTGCTGTTCGGCCTCAGTCTGCGGTGTCTTGGGTTTCTTTTCTTGGGCCATAAAAACTCCTTGCTGGTTTTCTCGATAAGGGGTCTTTCTCCGGCCCTTCCCCCTCAGAGAGGAAGGCCGGAGCGTCTGCCGGTGTCGCCGCACGTCAGAACTCGAGGGGGGTCACGGTCTTGACTGTTCGCAACCCGCGCAGTTCCTCCAGCACATCGGCCGGGATGGGGGTGTCGGTGCATAGAAAAATGAGATTTCGGTCGCCCCCGGTCTCCTGGCCGACTTGCATGCGCCCGATGTTGATCCTGTGTTTTCCGAGTGTCGTTCCGATTTCGCCGATCGATCCGGGCACATCCAGGTTGTTGATCAGCGCCATGTGCCCGGAGGGAATCATCTCCAGCCGGAACGTATTGATGCGCACGATGCGGGTATCGTTCTTTCCGAATACGGTCCCCGACACGATGCTCTCTCCCTCCGTGGTGATCAACTTGACGGTCAGCAGGTACATGTATTCGTCATGGGAGGCCATGGTGGTCTCGGTCACCTTGATTCCCCGCTGATTGGCCAGGAAACGGGCATTGACGAAATTGACCAGATCTTTAACCATTGGGGTCAAAAGCCCTTTGATCAAGCCCGTGGTGACCGGCGAAAGGTCGATTCCCCTGAAATCGCCATAATACTCCATGATGATCTCGGTGGGCGCGCCTTTGATCAATTGGGCCTGCAGGGAGCCCATCTGCTCGGCCAACTTCAGATAGGGACCGATCTTTTCCAATGCTTCCCCGGTCACCGAGGGAACGTTGACTGCATTGACGATGGTTCCGGTGGACAGAAAATCGGCGATCTGGTTCGCGATCATCACGGCCACGTTGGTCTGGGCCTCTTCGGTGGAAGCGCCCAGGTGCGGGGTGCAAATGACCTGATCAAGCGCCAGCAGCGGGTTTCCGGTAGGGGGTTCGGTTTCAAAGACATCCAATGCCGCGCCGGCCACCTTTCCGGAGACAATCGCCTCATAAAGATCGGTTTCGTTGACAATTCCGCCGCGGGCGCAATTGATCAGCATCACCCCCTTTTTCATTTGGGCAAAAGCGTCTTTATTGATCAGACCCAGGGTGGTTTTCATTTTCGGCACGTGAATGGTGATGAAGTCGGCTTGCTGATAAAGCGCTTCGAGCGTAAGAAATTCAAAGCCGTCATTTTGAATTTTTTCGGGCGGCACGAACGGGTCGTAAACCGCCACCCGCATCCTCAAGCCACGGGCGCGATCGGCCACGATCGAACCGATTTTCCCGTATCCGATCACGCCCAGCGTTTTCTTGTACAATTCACGCCCCTGCAGTTTCTTTTTTTCCCAGCGCCCGTCGCGCATCGAACTGGTAGCAGCCGGGATGTTGCGGCTCAGGGCGAGCATCATGGCAATGGCGTGTTCGGCTGTGGTGATCACGTTGCCGGTGGGGGTATTCATGACGACGACACCCCTTCGGGTGGCTGCGGGTATGTCCACGTTGTCCAGGCCGATTCCCGCCCGGCCGACAACCTTGAGATTCGTGGCTGCGCTGAGCAGATCTTCGGTCACTTTGGTTGCGCTGCGGATGATCAAGGCGTCGTAGGCACCGATAATCGCCTTCAAGGCATCAGGAGCCAGGCCGGTCTTGACATCCACCTCGACGCCCGGCGCTTCTTGAAGCATTTTGATCCCGATTTCCCCCAGATTGTCGCTCACCAGCACTTTCATGATACCTATCCCCTTTGGATTAAGAATAAAATGAGTTGAGATGAACCCTGTCGCGGAAAGGGCTCCCGAACGCCAAGGTGTTGAAGCCGACCGAGGTGGGGGGTCCTTTGCTTCCGGCCTTGAAAGCGGGCCGTATCATAGGCAAAAAAAAAGCAGCCTTCAAGCTCAAATTGGGGCCTTGCAAGGGTGCCGGTGAAACGCTCGGTCTGCCGGCTGAAGCAGGCACCGATAACATCCGGTATCCTCCGGCCTCGACAACAAGACGCGGCGAGCCGTCGAGAGCGGCCGCCCGGGATACCGTCGGCTTGATAAATGAGGGACGCTCTGTTATGGCCAGCAGGCAACCATCCGCACGATGAGGTCATTATGCTGATCACTGAAATTCTTGCGCGCAATGCGCGGCTCTATGGATCGGAAACCGCCCTGATCGAGCGCGACCCGGCTCGCCAGGCACGGCGTACTTTGACCTGGAGAGACTTCGATGCCGAGAGCAGTCGACTGGCTCACGCACTGATCGCCCGGGGTGTCGCCAAGGGTGACCGCGTGGTGCATCTGATGACCAATTGTCTTGAATGGCTGCCGATCTATTTCGGCATCCTGAGGACGGGGGCGCTTGCCGTACCGCTCAATTTCCGCTTCGTCGCCGAAACCATCCGGCTCTGTGCGGCCACGGCCGAAGCCCGGATCTTTATTTTCGGCCCGGAATTCATCGAGCGGATCGCCGCCGCCAAAGACGATCTGGACCGCAGCGTCGAAACCTACATCTATGTCGGCCCGCAGGCGACATGTCCCGATTTCGCCGTTCCGTATTCAGAATTGATCAAAGATCAGCCGGGACATGCGCCCGGTGTGGGCATCAGCATCACCGACGCGGCCGCCCTCTATTTTACTTCCGGAACCACCGGCATCCCCAAGGCGGCCTTGTTGACCCACCGAAATCTGGAGGCTTCCTGCTATATCGAAAATCACCACCACCACCAGACGCATGCCGACAATTTCCTGTGCATCCCGCCGCTCTATCACACCGGCGCCAAGATGCACTGGTTCGGGAATTTCATCGTCGGCGCCAGGGCGGTGATTCTAAAAGGCATCGAACCACGCTGGATACTGGAAGCCATTTCGGAAGAAGGGATCACCATCGTGTGGTTGCTGGTGCCCTGGGCCCTGGATATTCTTTTCGCGATCGGCAGTGGTGAGTTGAAACTGGCCAATTACAAGCTGGATCAATGGCGGCTGATGCACATCGGCGCCCAGCCGGTGCCGCCCAGTCTGATTCGCGAATGGCTCAAGATCTTTCCTGCGCATCAGTACGACACCAATTACGGACTGACTGAATGCACCGGGCCGGGTTGCGTTCACCTGGGAATCGAGAACACCCACAAGGTGGGCGCGATCGGCCGACCGGGTTTTGACTGGGAGTTCCGCATCGTGGACAGTCAGTTTCAGGGAATGCCGGTCGGCCAACCCGGTGAACTGGCCGTCAAGGGTCCGGGAACGATGATCGGTTATTACCGCAATCCACAAGCCACAGCCGAATGCCTCAAGGACGGATGGCTGCTGACCGGCGATATCGCCAAACTCGATGCCGATGGCTTCATTTGGCTGGTGGACCGTAAAAAGGATGTCATCATCACCGGCGGCGAGAATGTCTATCCGGTGGAGATCGAGGATTTCCTGCAGGCGCACCCCCGCATCCAGGATGTGGCCGTAATCGGACTGCCCAGTCTGCGCCTGGGCGAAATCGCCAGCGCGATCATCAAAGTCAAACCGGGCGCCAGCCTGAGCAAGGACGAAGTCCGTGCGTTCTGCGAGGCGTTGCCCCGCTATAAACGCCCACGTAAAATCTTTTTCGGTGATGTCCCCAGGAATCCCACGGGAAAGATCGAAAAACCCAAACTGAGAAAGCAATACGCCGGAATGCAGGAGAGCTTTAAAATCGATTAGGATCGGAGCCTGAATAAAAAACCCTGCCGTGGCGATCACGGCAGGGCCGGAATGATTTCGGTATCCTCTATTTTTTGTCTTTCACTTCTTCGAAATCGGCATCGACCACATCTTCGTCCTGCGATCCGCCGGCTGCACCGCCCGTCTGAGCGCCGCCGCCTGCCGCCTGTTCGCTCTGGGCTGCTTTTTGATACATCGCCTCGGCCAGCTTATGGGAAGCTTTGGTCAAAGCATCGCTTTTGGTCTTGATTTCAGCGGCGTCATCCCTTTCCATGGCCTTCTTCAGGTCGGCCACCGCATCCTCGACCCGCTTGCGCGTGTCCGCGTCGACCTTGTCGCCCATTTCGCCGAGCGACTTCTCGGTAGAGTAGATCAGGCTGTCCGCATGGTTGCGCGCCTCGACGATCTCCTTCTTCTTGCGGTCTTCTTCCGCATGCAGTTCGGCGTCCTTGACCGCACGATCGATTTCTTCCTTGGTCATGCCGCTGGAAGCCGTAATCTTGATGGACTGTTCTTTGCTGGTGGCCAGATCCTTGGCCGACACGCTGACGATACCGTTGGCATCGATGTCGAAGGTCACCTCGATCTGGGGTACGCCGCGCGGTGCCGGCGGTATGCCCACCAGTTCGAAACGTCCGAGGGTCTTGTTGTTCGAAGCCATTTCGCGCTCACCCTGCAGGACATGAATCGAAACCGCGGGCTGAGAATCTGCGGCCGTCGAGAAGATCTGGCTTTTGCGCGTCGGAATGGTCGTGTTTTTCTCGATCAGGCGGGTCATGACGCCGCCCAGCGTCTCGATCCCCAGCGAAAGGGGCGTGACATCCAGCAGCAACACGTCTTTGACGTCGCCCTTGAGCACCCCGCCCTGAATGGCGGCGCCGATCGCCACAACCTCGTCCGGATTGACGCTTCGGTTCGGTTCTTTGCCGAATAGTTTGCGAACACGTTCCTGCACGGCAGGCATGCGCGTCATGCCGCCGACCAGGATTACTTCATTGATCTGATTGACGCTCAGCCCGGCATCCTTCAGCGCGGTTCGGCAGGGACCTTCCAGCTTATCCAGCAGGTCGGCGACCAGCGCTTCCAGCTTGGCGCGGGTGATCCGCATGTTCAGATGCTTGGGGCCGCTGGCATCGGCGGTGATAAACGGAAGGTTGACATCCGTTTCCATGGAGGTGGATAGTTCCATTTTGGCCTTCTCGGCCGCCTCTTTCAGCCGCTGGAGCGCCATTTTGTCACTGCGCAGATCGATGCCCTGATCTTTTTTGAACTCGTTCGCCAGGTAATCGATCAATCGCAAATCGAAGTCTTCGCCGCCCAGGTGGGTGTCGCCGTTGGTCGCTTTTACTTCGAAGACGCCTTCTCCGATTTCCAGGATCGAAATATCGAAGGTGCCGCCGCCCAGATCGAATACGGCGATTTTTTCCTCGCGCCGCTTGTCTAGGCCGTAGGCCAGCGATGCCGCCGTCGGCTCGTTGATGATGCGCAAAACATTCAAGCCTGCGATCTTGCCTGCGTCTTTGGTGGACTGGCGCTGGCTGTCATCGAAATAGGCCGGCACGGTGATCACCGCATCGGTTACCGTTTCTCCCAGATAGTCCTCGGCATATTTTTTGATGTACGACAATATATAGGACGAAATCTCGGCAGGGCTGTGAAGCTTTCCGCGTAGTTCGATGCGTACGTCGTTGTTTTCGGCGCGCTTGATCTTGTACGGCAGAATTTTCATATCGCTCTGGACGACATTGGAATCGAACTTGCGTCCGATCAGACGTTTGACGCCGAACACAGTGTTTTCCGGATTGGTGATTGCCTGCCGTTTGGCAATCTGGCCGACCAATCGCTCTCCGCTTTCAGTGATCGCCACGATCGAGGGGGTCGTTCGTCCACCGTCCGGGTTGGTAATGACTTTGGCGTCATTGCCTTCCATAATCGCCACGCACGAGTTGGTGGTTCCTAAGTCAATACCGATAATCTTGCCCATTTTTTGATTTCCTCCTTCACACGATTCAGTGTATGCCCCTTACGTTTCGCTGCTATCATCTTGCGCGCGGTCGGTTTTGGAAACAGCGACCATGGCCGGTCTGAGCAGTCGTTCGTGGATGGTATATCCCTTTTGCAGTTCGCGGACTACGGTGTTGGGCGGGTGATCGTTCGATTCTTCCTGCATCATGGCCTGGTGGTAGTTGGGATCGAATGCTTTCCCCATTGCTTCGATCGGCTTGACACTGTGGCGCTCGAACAACTTCTCGATTTCCGCCAGGATCAGCGTGACACCCTTCAACAGTGGATCATCAGGAAGGCTCTCCTGCGCAGTCACCGCCACGGCGCGTTCCAGATTGTCTATGATCGGCAGGAGTTCTTTCATCAACTCCTCATTGGCGTATTTGGTCAGCTCGCGCATTTCGCGCGCTGTACGTTTGCGGTAATTTTCAAAGTCGGCCGATACGCGCAAGAGCCGATCGTAGTAGTCTTTGGCCTGCTTTTCAGCTGTTTCGAGCTTGGCCGCCTGTTCGTCAGCGGGCGCGGGGCCGCCTTCGGTTCGCGCACTGGGTTCTAAGGGAGACTCGGTCGTTTCGGATTCTTCCTGCGCATTGATTTGCTTGTCCGCTTGCATCTCGGATTGCGTCTTCTCACTCATTCCTACAAGTGCTCCCTGATCGACGAATTTGTAAACGGAATCGTTCCTATTTTATTGATTTTCTTATAAAACATCCACTTGCCGAAAATTTGCCCACAAAATAAGACGGGTTGTATCGATGTCAAGAAAAGCGAACGGGCACGCGGTGATGGGGAGATAAAGGAAGATCGGTTGTGCACCCTCCTCTGAAACGGACTCGGCGTCACAGTCCGGCATTGACCGGGATCGATCCGCGACACAGCCGGCATCACTTATCGCTGCTTCCTTCCGGACCTGACGAGGTTCGTGATCGTCTGTTGCGCGGCGGCCGGTCGGCCGGGTTGATCTGCTTCGGCACATTCCTCGGGAGGGAATTCA
Organism: Pseudomonadota bacterium; assembly: GCA_023435265.1. Lineage (GTDB taxonomy): Bacteria > Desulfobacterota > Desulfobacteria > Desulfobacterales > Desulfosarcinaceae > UBA2230. The sequence continues at coordinate 30,549 of JAEYRZ010000102.1, read as the reverse complement.
GCCCCGCTAAAGCGGATTTCGGGTAGAGGGCACCGCTAGCTCCCCGCTTAGCACAACCGAAGGCGGATTATAAGGATGTGCGCAGTCTATTTCAAGCGAATTCGTCCAAGGTGCCCGGTACGTGCCCCGGCCCGTGTTGACAACCTGTATAAGGTAGCTTAAGCCTTGCCTATGAAGCATCGGGAACAATCGTTCGGCAACCGCACGGATGCCGATAATCCCCTATCTTCGGCGCTCCTCGTCGTGCATGCGGAGCGGACGATCCGCCGTTTCGGAATGCTGACGGCGGGTGACGCGGTCCTCGTGGCCGTTTCCGGCGGGCCGGACTCGGTGGCATTGCTGCATGTGTTGCTGGCGCTCAGAGTTCGCTTTAAGCTCAATCTGGCCGTGGTTCACATCAACCACGCACTGCGGGGTGCCGCATCCGAAGACGAAGAAGAACAAGTCGCGGCGCTCGCCCGCAAACACGCGCTGCGGCTGCATTCCGCCAGGCTGGATGTGTCAGCCGGCAAAGGGTCGCTTGAGGAGCGGGCGCGCAATGCGCGCCATGCGATTTTCGAGAATCTGGCCGACACCCATGGCTACGCGCGCGTGGCTTTAGGGCATCAGGCCGACGACAATGCCGAAACCGTTCTGATGAACTTGCTGCGCGGAAGCGGTTCGCGGGGTCTGGCCGGCATTCCGCCGGTCCGCCGGCGCATCATTCGGCCTCTGATCGAAAGCCGACGCTTTCAGATATTGAACTATCTCAGGGAGCTCGCGGTTCCATACGCGGTTGATGCGACCAATGCCGATACGCGCTTCGTACGAAACCGCATCCGGCACCGGATGATCCCCCTGCTCGAACAGCAGTACAACGGCCGGATCGTCCATGTTCTGAACCGCACGGCCGACCTGTACCGGGAAGAGGAAGCGTTTTGGGAGGAATATCTGCGCCCCTTGATCAGCCAGGTGCGTCTGACGGCCCAGAACGGCCTGGAGGTGCCGCTCCGATTGCTGGCGCAGCGCCCCCGATCAATCCAAAGGCGTTTGCTGCGGGAAGCCCTGCGCCTCTGGCACGGCGATCTACGGCGAATCGGCATGGACCACGTGGATAAGGTAATCGAAATGCTGGGCGCACCGAGCGGCGCCGGCCTGCGCCTGCCTCATTTCATCCTCGTCCGTCACGAAGACGGCCGGCTGCATTTTCAAAAGGCGCCCCGCCGGGTCGACCGATCGACGGCGGTCCAACCGACCTTCAACGGGAGGGTCGAATCGCCCGAAGTGCTTCCGCATCAACTGGAGATTCCTGAAAGCGGAGCGCGTCTCGAGTTCCGGATCGTCGAAAGCGGATCAGAGGACGCACGCGGGGCGGACGGCGTGGAGCAGGCATGGTTCGATCTTGATCGGCTGACCTTTCCCCTGCACGTGCGCTGGGCCGCGTCCGGCGACCGACTGCAACCCTACGGCATGGCGGGACGACAAAAAGTGGGGGATCTCCTGCGCAACCGCAAGGTTCCTTTGGCGCAACGCCGCCGCATCCCCATACTGCTTTGCGGTGATACGCCGATATGGTTGGTCGGCGTACGTCGCGCATCGGCAGCACCGGTGAGCGGGCGTACGCAAAGGATTCTGCGTGTATGCCGCATCGCAAACCCGCCCGGCAACAAGCGTCCAGCCGCCTGCAATCTTAATAAGGATGGATAATCCTTGCGAAAATAGTCAAAGCGCATTATGGTATACGTCTCAAATCAGGCAGGTCTCCAAGGAGGTAAAACTCATTGAATCCTTTTTATAAGAATCTGGCGTTGTGGTGTGTGATCACGCTGATGATGATCATGCTCTACAAAATGTTCAACGCCCAGAATATCGCCGACACAACGCCCGCCTACTCCGACTTTCTGGCCATGGTGGAAAAAGGCCAGGTAGAAGAGGTGGTCATACAGGGCCAGGAACTCTCGGTCACCGATACAAACCGGCGAAAATTCAAAATCTACGCACCCCACCAGGATGATGACCTGATCCGCACGCTGCGCAGCAAGGGTGTGCAGATCAAGGCCAAACCGCCTGCCGAGTCGCCGTGGTACAACATTCTTATTTCCTGGTTTCCGATGCTCATCCTGATCGGTGTTTGGATTTTTTTCATGCGCCAGATGCAGGCCGGCGGCGGCAAGGCGCTTTCCTTTGGAAAAAGCCGCGCCCGCCTGATGTCCGATACTCAGGAAAAAGTGACCTTCGAGGATGTGGCCGGTATCGACGAAGCCAAGGAAGAGCTGAGCGAGATCGTTGACTTCCTGCGCGACCCCAAAAAATTCACCCGCCTGGGCGGCCGAATTCCCAAGGGTGTGCTGTTGACGGGCCCTCCGGGCACCGGCAAGACGTTGTTGGCACGCGCCATCGCCGGCGAGGCGGGGGTGCCGTTCTTCAGCATCAGCGGATCCGACTTTGTGGAGATGTTTGTCGGTGTGGGGGCCTCGCGGGTGCGCGATCTCTTCATGCAGGGCAAGAAGAATGCACCCTGCATCATTTTCATCGATGAAATCGATGCGGTCGGCCGGCACCGCGGCGCGGGCCTGGGTGGTGGTCACGATGAACGCGAGCAGACGCTGAACCAGTTGCTGGTGGAGATGGATGGCTTCGAATCCAACGAGGGCGTCATTCTGATCTCGGCCACCAACCGGCCCGACGTGCTCGACCCAGCGCTTCTGCGGCCGGGCCGTTTCGATCGCCAGGTTGTGGTCAGCCTGCCCGATATCCGGGGACGTGAGAAAATCCTGCGCGTTCATATGAAAAAAACACCAATCGCCCGCGACGTGGAGGTGATCAACCTGGCCAAAGGGACACCGGGCTTTTCGGGTGCCGATCTGGAAAATCTGGTCAACGAAGCCGCCCTGCTGGCGGCCAAACGCGGCAAGGAAAAGCTCGAGATGCTCGATTTCGAGGATGCCAAGGACAAGGTCTATATGGGCCTGGAACGCAAGTCCAAGGTCATCCGGGAGGAAGACCGCAAAACCACGGCCTATCATGAAGCCGGACATGCCCTCGTGGCCCGTTTCCTGCCCAACACCGACTCGATCAACAAGATCACCATCATCCCGCGGGGCCGCGCCGCAGGCGTGACCTGGTTCCTGCCCGAAGAACGCGATTTCAAGTACAAAGACCAGTTGGAAAGTGATTTATCTGTGGCGTTCGGCGGTCGTGTGGCGGAGGAATTGGTTTTCAACCGCATCAGCACGGGCGCGTCCAACGACATCAAACAGGCCACCGACCTCGCGCAGCAAATGATCCGCAACTGGGGCATGAGCGAAGAACTGGGGCCTCTTTCCTATGCCAAGGGCGAAGACCAGATCTTTCTCGGACGCGAAATCACGCAGCACCGTGATTATTCCGAGGCGACGGCCCAAAAGATCGATGCCGAAATCACGCGGCTGATCAAAAAGGCCTATAATCAGGCTGAGGCTATCCTCAAAGAGCACATCGATGTCCTGCATGCCCTGGCCGATCTCCTGCTGGAAAAGGAAACCGTTCTGGGCAAGGAATTGGACGAGCTGATCCATGTGTTGAAACCCGATATCACCCTGCCGGCCTATTCGGCCGCCGAAGAGGAAGGAATCGAGGCGGCCGTCGCCGAGAGCCGCGCAACCGAGCCGTCGACGCCGGTCGGCGGATCAGCGGATTAATCCTTTCGAACGCACAAAGCGCATCGATGACCAAAATCTACTGCCTGAGCTGGCCGGGTCACCGCCTCGAACTGGGCCGCCGCACGGCCGTCATGGGGATCGTCAACGTCACGCCGGACAGTTTCTCGGATGGCGGGCGGTTCTATGCAACCGAAGATGCCATTCAGCAGGCGCGGCGCCTCGTCGCGGCCGGCGCCGATATCATCGATATCGGCGGCGAATCGACGCGCCCCTATGCGGAAGATGTTCCAGCCGAAACCGAGATGGCGCGCGTGCTGCCTGTCATCGAGGGGTTGGCCCGTAAAATCGATGTCCCCATTTCCATCGACACCACCAAGGCCGTCGTGGCCGAAGCCGCCGTTGCCGCAGGGGCTTCGATGATAAACGATATCGGCGCCCTGAGACTGGACCCGCGCATGGCTGACGTCGCCGTGCGGTATGATCTGCCCGTCATCCTGATGCATATGCAGGGCTTGCCGCGCACGATGCAGATCGATCCCACCTACGCGGACGTTGTCGCGGATGTAAAGCAGTTTCTGCGGGATGCGCTGCAGCGCGCCGAGTCCGCCGGTATCGACCGTGGCAAAATAATTATCGACCCGGGGATCGGCTTCGGCAAGACGATCGCCCACAACCTGATGCTGATCCGGAATCTTGAGGCCTTGGCCGAGCTCGATGTCCCTGTTCTGGTCGGGCCTTCGCGCAAGGCGTTTATTCGCAAGCTGCTGGCCGACCGATCCGGCGAAGCGCTCGACGCGGGCAGGCCGGAGGTGATTACCGGGACCCAGGCGGCGGTCAGCGCCGCCGTGCTAAATGGCGCCCATATCGTCCGCGTACACGATGTCGCCGCAACGCGCACGACAGTCAAAATCGTGGATGCCGTCCGCAATGCGGGTGGACTCTGACCGAACGAAAGGTGACAGGTATGCTGCTGGTGATCGATGTCGGGAATACCAATACCGTGATGGGCGTATTCGATGAGAGCCGGTTGGTTTTAAGCTGGCGCATCCGCACGGAGCGCAATACCACCGAAGATGAATTCAATGTCCTTGTGGCCGCACTCTTTGGGCGCGGTCAGATCTCGTTTGCCGATATCCGCAGAACCGTGATTTCTTGCGTGGTACCGCCCATGGTGACCCACCTGGACGCTTTCTGCCGTAAATACCTGGGCCATTCCCCTTTCTGGATCAATGCCAAATCCTATCCCGGCATGCCGATCCTGATGAACAACCCCGACGAGGTTGGCGCCGACCGCATCGTGAATGCAGTCGGGGCGTATCAACGCTACAAAACATGCCTGATCGTGATCGACTTCGGAACCGCGACCACCTTCGATGCCATCTCGGCCAAGGGGGAGTATCTCGGCGGCGCGATCAGCCCCGGCATCGGAATCGCCTCCGAAGCGCTCTTCACGCATGCCTCGAAGCTTCCGCGGGTGGAGTTGTTCAAACCGCCCGCCCGGGTGATCGGCAAGGACACCATCGGCGGCATTCAATCCGGAATCATCTTCGGCTACGCCGGTCTGGTGGATGGGATTGTAGGACGTATGTCCGCCGAGTTGGGTGACCATCCGAAAGTGATCGCCACCGGCGGTTTGGCGCCCCTGATCCAAGGCGTGGCGAACAGCATCGAGGCAGTGGAACCGAACCTGACGCTGGAGGGACTCAAACTGATCGGCGACAGCCTGACGGAACGTCGACAAACCTCATAAAGCCAGTTGCAGACCGCGTTCGATCATCTGCGGATCGATCGGTTTGCGGCCTTCGGCATGCATCTCATAAAGCAGTGCGACCAGTTGTCCTTTCTTCTCGGCGGACAGTTCAGCCTGCAGGGTAGAAAGGCCCTCTTCGACGGCCCGAATGATTCCGGCCAGAAGTGTGGTATCAAGTTTGATCACCGTGTAATCCGGCGGGTTCTGACGGACTTCGTCCAGATGGCGATAACGCGCTCCCTGGCCGGTCATCAGCCAGTTCAAGTTGACGCGATACGTTTCGCATATGCGCATTAAATGTTCGGGATGGGGAAGCCGTTCGGACAGATAGCTCTGGAATGTACTCACCGGTATACCCGCTTTTTTAGCGAAAACAGTGTGCTTCCCCTGGGTCTGATCCTGGATCACCGCTCGAAGTCTCTCGAAAAATGTTTGCATTTGCGAAATTTTTCTATTGACAATTTCTTTATTGAGAAATATGTAAGACACAATGGCAGCGCTCAGGAAGAATAGACCACACCCGTCCCTGCCAGATTTTGCCCGGCGTCGCTGAGTTCGGTTGAGTTCAAAGAAAAGCTGACATCGGCGCGACTTACTCCACACCGGTACGCTGAGTCGCGCTGCGCAATACTCTGCGGCACGAGATCACCCGCTCCAACGCCGGGCACTCCCGCCATCACCCAACCACGTAGCGGTTCTTACGTCAACTTAAAGATTCGTATTCGTTTGGGTACGCGCCCGGATTCCAGCAAGCATGGATTCATGTTCAGGGAACTTCCGCCCCGCTTGGCGGGAGCGTCCGGGTCGGGCAGCGTTCATGCGGTAGGAGGGCACCTCAACTCCGCCGGCCTTTAGCTGATGTCGTTGAATGTTTCTTTGAACACTTTGAAAAAGAGTCCGTAATCGGCCATTCCGCGTTGCAGGATTTTGTCGAAATCGTCTATGTTGCGCAGGTTGACCAGCATGTTGACGCTGCGCTGTAGGGCATACATATGGTCCATGGTGCGGAAACGATTCGTCAGCAGAGTCACAAAGATATTCCGTCGCACATCCATGCCAAGGCGCTCGATATAAATCAACAGTGGGTTGGCGTCCGGGTCCGCGGTATCGAAGTTCTCATTGAGAACAATCAAATCATAGGTGTGGTACCGCATTTTTTTCAGAGCTTCGCGGCTGTTGGAAACTTCGGTCACATGATACTCAAGGATGTCCAGCGTGGGGCGCAACTTCTCCCGGATGAGGGCGTCGGATTCGCACACCAGGGCCGACTTGCCTTCTTCTTCTATGAAATCGAAAGGCTTTTCGGAAGCATCGTAGCTTTCGGTCGTCTGCTCGTCGAAATCGAACAGGTCGTCGAAAGCAGCCTCGCCCTCGGGAGGCTTCTCCTGGGGCCGGGTGATGTTCAACCTGGTGTTACAGCGGGGGCATTTCAGGGCGACGGCTTTACCGGCCGGCAGCTTATCATCGGCGATTTTGAGCTTCCCGTGGCAGCTTTGGCAGATGATTTCCATGAGAGAACGGCTCCTTGTCAGGCGGGCACTTTCCCGTAGCCGCGATCGATCTCCAGATCCTTGATATCGGTGGTGGATTCACCCCGGGCGCTCTTGACCTTGTCGATCCCCCGGCCGGCCACGGCTTTATTTGAAGCATAGGAAAGCGCGGTTTCCTGAGTGATGAAACCCTGTTCGTACAGGCCGATGATGTAATCATCGAATGTGGTCATGCCGAATGGACGGCCGGCCTGCATCATATCATAATAGGTCTTGCCCTCCGCTTCGCCGTTCAGAATGGCCTCTTTGACCCGCAGATTGGATCTGAGAATCTCGAATGCCGCCACCCGGCCGCCGCCGATCTTGGGCAACAGGCGCTGGCTGACCACCCAGCGGATGGTATCCGCCAGCCGGATGCGCACCTGCTTCTCTTCCTCATTGCTGAACATACCCAAAATACGGTTGATGGTCTGGCCGGCATCCACGGTGTGCAGGGTTGAAAAGACCAGGTGACCTGTTTCGGCGGCCGTCAGTCCGATCTCGACCGTCTCGCGGTCGCGCATTTCACCCACCAGAATAACCTTGGGCGCCTGGCGTAGGGCGGCGCGCAAACCATTGGCGAACGAGTCGAAATCACGCCCCAGTTCGCGCTGGTTGAAAGTGGCTTTTTTGTGGGGGTGCTGATACTCGATGGGATCTTCGAGGGCCACCACGTGAACGGCGCGCCGTTCGTTGATTTCTTCCAGGATGGCGGCCAGCGAGGTGGTTTTACCGGTACCCGTGGCGCCCGTAAAAATCACGATGCCGTTAAGCTCCTTGGCCATTTCAATGAAACTTTCAGGAAGCTTCATATCGCGGATGGTGGGCACCTTGGATTCAAGCTGGCGCAGAACGATCGAAAAATGGCCGGACTGCGAAAAGATGTTGACGCGGAAGCGCGCCTTGCCGGGCAAGGAGTAGGAAAGGTCGCAGGAACCGGTGCGCAGCAGGTTTTCGGTCAGCCGGCGGTCGCCGTCGATCAGATTCAAGGCGATCACCTCGGTCTGGAACGGGGAGAGCGACTTGATGGGCGGTTTGAGTTCGACGGGCAGCAGCTCACCGGCGCTCTCCACCTGCAATGGACGCCCGACGGTGATATTGAGATCCGAGACGTTGCTGTAGGAATCGAGCATGCGCGTGAGAATGTGGTCGATTTCCTGCTTCTTCATGGTTACCTCTTCGGATAAAGACCGGGGCCGTCACCCCCGCGATGGTCATCAGGCTTCGGTGAAGTCGGTCGGCGGCGACTTGAGCAATGGGCGGAAACGGCCCTTGTCATTGGATTTCAGGTATGCGTCGTCCCCGCTGATGCGGCCTTTGTTGAACAATTCCATGATGGCATCGTCGAGCAGCTGCATGCCGTATTTCTTTCCGGTCTGAACCATCGATGCGATCTGGTGCGATTTGGCTTCGCGGATCAAATTGCGCACCGCCGGCGTGGCAATCAGGATTTCAAGGGCCGGAATGCGGCCTTTCTTGTCGATGCGCTTGAAAAGCGTCTGCGAGATGATGGCGCGAATGCCATCGGCCAGCGTGGAGCGGATCTGCGCCTGTTCCTGGGGCGGGAACACCTCGATGATGCGGTCCACGGTTTTGGGGGCGCTGGTCGTGTGCAGGGTCGAAAACACCAGGTGTCCGGTCGATGCGGCCTCGATGGCCAGCGAAATCGTTTCCAGATCGCGCATTTCCCCCACCAGAATGATGTCTGGGTCTTCGCGCAGCGCACCGCGCAAGGCCGCCGAAAAGGATTTGGTGTGGATGCCGACCTCGCGGTGGCTGACCTGGCAGCCGCGGCTCTTGTGCACGAATTCGATCGGGTCTTCGATAGTAATGATGTGGTCGCTGCGTTTGCGATTGGCCTCGTCGATGATGGCCGCCAGCGTGGTCGATTTGCCGCTGCCGGTGGGACCGGTCACGATCACCAGCCCGCGCGGCAGGGTGGCCAGCTTGGAGATGACGGGCGGCAGGCCTAGCTGCTCGCAGGTCATGATCGAGCTGGGAATTTCGCGGAACACGGCGCCGACGCCGTTTTTCTGCATGAAAAAATTGGCGCGGTAACGGGCCAGGCCCGGAATCTCGTAACCGAAATCGACGTCACCCGTCTCCTCGAAGGTCTTGATTTTATCTTCGGCCGCGATTTCGTACAGCATGGCCCGCAGTTCGTCGTTTTCCAGAACCTTGTACTTGACCCGTTCGATATCGCCGTGAATGCGCAATGCAGGGGGCTGTCCGGCGGATAAATGCAGGTCGGATGCATTCTGCTCATGCATCAGTTTGAAGAAGGCATCGATTTTCGCCATGAGCGATTTTCTCCGTCGAATGGTGATCGGTCGGACTCAGACGGCACCGCGCAGCTACGCCGCCTGACTCACAGCTGTATCGGCAGGTTGGGTGGAAGGTTTAGCTGAAAGTGGAAGGAGGTTGTTTGAACACGGCCACCTTTTCGTCCGAATGGTCAAGCGCCTCCATGCTTTCCTTGCCGATTTCCAGCAGCTTGGAATGGCCTTCGATGACCGAACGGATTTGCACTTCGATCTGCAGGCGCTGCCGTTTGAGTTCGGCGATATCCTCGTGCAGCTGCGCCAGGCGGTTGTGGGCTCGATTGAGGATCTTTTCAGCCTTGACTTCGGCATCGGCGATGATGATTTCGGCCGATTTGCGCGCATTCTCCTTCATCTGCTCGAGTACTTTTTGAGAATTGAGCATCGCACGCTTGAAGGTTTCTTCACGTTCCTTGTAGCCCTGGGTCTCCATTTTCAGCCGCCGCAGTTCATCCCGCAGTTTTTTGTTATCGTTCTGCAGGTTCGTAAACGCTTCGGCGGTCTGCTCCAGAAAACGATCGACTTCGCGAATATCGAACCCGCGCAGGCGGACTTTAAAACGCTGCTGCTGGATGTCGAGGGGTGTCAGGCTCATAATTCCCTTCTTTGCGCCGATGGATCAGCGCATCAGCGATTGGGCGAGATGCTGCAGGCTGGGGACCAGCCAGGCGGACAGCAGCATGATCGCCAGGATCAGAATCAGGGGTGAAAGATCGATAGCCCCGAAACTGATCGGCAGGCGCCGGCGGATCCGGGAAAGCGCCGGTTCGGTCACATTATACAGGAAGCGCACGATCGGGTTGTAGGGATCGGGATTGACCCAGGACAAGAGGGCGCGGATGATGATGATCCACATGTAAATCGTCAGGACCACGCTCAACACCTGGGCGACGGCATTGATTAAAAGGCCGATATATTGCATGCAGCAGACTTCTTCCGGTCGGAGGTTTTCCGCCATTGTACATTGAACGGTGCACAACGGCCTTCGGACTTAAAGCAAAATAGGGCGAATCGGCGAGATAAGTCAAGGGTTTTCGCGGGTTGCAGGCCAAGTGGCCGGAAATGGCCGGCGGATGAAATGCAGCACGGCCGCTGTGTCCACGACCACGGCTAACCGCCGGCGATCAGCGGCAAGGGATCGATATGGGCGCCGTCGGGAACCGGTGTCGAAGCGAAATCCGGCTTGGACACCAATCGGCCGTTCAGCCGCACCACAACAACCAGGCCGGCCAGGTCCAACGACTCCAGCACCTCGGCGAGGGTGATCTGCGGATGCCACGGCACAAGCCGGCCTTCTACGGTGATCACGCCGTCACACCGCTGGCTTTGAGCAATTCGACCACCTCGGGGAAATCGATTCCGAGCCGCCTGACCGTTGCCAGGGTGGGGATGCCGTCAGTCGTCCAGCCCCGCCGCCGGTAGACGGCATCCTTGAGTTTCTCATACTTCGCTTCCCGAAGGCGCCGCAGCAGGGCGATTTTCTGCAGGGTGGTTTTCTCTTCGCAATCCACGCCTTGATCCTTCAGTTGCTGATCGTAGCGCTCCCGGCGCGATTCGTATTCGTCTGCGGTCACCGGCCCCATGGCGCGGTAGGGAATGCCGTCGTGGATGCGTCGCCCGAAGCCCATGCGCAGATTGAAAATGCGCTGAAAATTGTAAACGGCTTCACTCATCGTGATCAGATCCTCGGGGGCGACGGTGCGGCCGGTGACGGCCGAGAAGTATTCGGCATACCATTTCACATGCTTCACGACCTTGGCCGGCTCGGGAGTGTTTTTGTTGTCTTCGGGCACGATATCGTTCCAGGGCAGCTTGCACAGGCCGCACAGCCCGAACCAGGTGCGGAACATGGGGAACCAGTGCAAGGCTTCGGCCTTCTGCTCGAATGTCGGCATGAAGTTATGCACCATGTCGAGAAAGATCAGCCAGGCCTCGTCATGCTGCGGGCCTTTGAGCGCCAGGCCATAGCCGCCCTGCTGGGCCAGGGATTCCTTGGTCATGTATTCGGAGAACTCCAACCCCTTGGCTTCCATGCCGATATCGGCCATGAGGGCCGGATCCGCTCCGAATTGTTCGGCAAAGATCCGCTTCATGCGTCGGATGCCTTGTCCGGCGATTTTTCCGAATCCCTCGCCGCGTGCCGTCCGGTGCAGCAGTTCGAGGGCGGCCCCGCGGTTGCCGAATGTCAGTCTGAGCCCTCCGGTATGACGCTCGTCGATCAGGCCCGACTCGAAACACTCCATGATGAAGGCGAAGCCGGTACCCACCGAGATGGTGTCCAGGCCGTACGCATCGCAATAGAAATTGAATTCGAGGATCGTGTAAGGGTCGAAGATTCCCAGATTGGATCCGCACCCGGCGATGGTTTCATATTCAGGACCGTCCACGAAGACGGCCTGATCTTTGTAGGGGCCGCTGATCGGAACGAAATTGCGCACTCCGTGCGCGCAGGCCACCGTACACCCCATCCAGCAGCCGTCGTAACCCGGATCGAATAGCGCCTGGTACGCCTCCCGGCCGACCAGCACGGCGCGCGGGTCCTTCCCGTACTTGAAGTTATTAATCGGCAATAAATCGAAATCATTCATGATCGGCACCAGATGGGTGGTGCCGACGCGCGCCATCTCGTTCTGTCTTGCGTCCAGGGCGACGATCTCCCTGGAATGAAGTCGGGCCACCGTCTTCAAGGCCTCCTTGTCGGCAGGCCGGTTACTGTCCATGGAGACGGCGTCCCAGCGCACCACCAGCGCCTTGAGCCCCTTGTCCTCGAAAACCGTGCCCAAGCCGCCGCGGCCGGCTTGCTTATAGCGCACCCGGCCGCGTTTTGCGTCATACCAGGAAAAGTTAAGGCACCCCAAAAGCGTGTGGCGCGCGCCCAATCCGGCCGACACCACCGATACCGAGCGGGGTCGACCCTGGGCGAAATGGTCCGTCAGAAGCCGGGACAAAGCATAAGCATCCTCGGGTAGATCGGCGGCATCGAAAATGCGCACGATCTGATCCGGACCGTCGATCAGCACGACTGTGGGCGCGCCGCTCTTGCCCTGCACCTCGAGGGCATCGAACCCTGCAAATTTCAGATAAGGGCCAAAGTAGCCGCCGACGTTGGAATCGACCACCGCATGGGTCAACGGCGAAAGGGCGGTGACGATACTCTTGCCCGAACCGGGATAGGCCGGCGTCCCTCCCATGGGGCCTGAGGCGATGCACAGGGTGTTTTCAGGATCGTTCCAACGGGTGTCCGGCGTGACCGCCTGCCAGAGCAACCACAGATCGAATCCTTTGCCGCCGATAAAGGTATTCTTCATCTTCTCGGAAACCGGCTTCACCAGGATCTCGTCACTGCCGATGTTCACGTAAAGGGATTGGTTTGCATACCCCCGATCGATCACCGGCTGCGGGTAGGTCGTTGTTTTGCGTTCGATCAGCTTCATTCGGCTTCTCTCCTCTGCGGTCAACGGATCTGTTGCCGCGGTTCACATTGCTCCCACGGTCGGCTTCATGGCTGCATCCTGCTGCTGACGCGCTTTCATGCGCCGGTTGAACCGCAGGACATGGCTCTGCGCCAGAAGGCGCGCCTCATCAGCCGATCCGGCGGTCACGGCACGGATCAAATCATCCAGATCCTGAAGGTTCTCCTGGAATTCCGACGCGCTTATCGACAGGTAACGGTCGTAATAGCGATGGATGTTCTCGTGCACGGTCTGCATGACAAAGATGTAAACGGGATTACCGGTGATCACGGCAATTTCCTGATGAATGCGTCGATCGGCTTCAAGGAATCCCTCGCGATCGATCGGTTTCCGGGAAATCGCGGCGCGGGCCTTATCCAGCAAAGCCCTGAGCCGAATTCCGTGCTCGGGCGAGGTTCGTTGCGCAGCCAGGGAGGCCACATTGCCTTCGATGCCTTCACGGAATTCGGCCAGATGATCGAGCGATATCTCTTGAGAACGGATCAGCCGCGCCAATGAGCGGGTCACCTGTTCGGCATTGGCGCCGCGCACGATCGCGCCGCCGTGCACGCCGAGCTTGATTTCGATCAGGCCGCGCTCCTCCAGCACCCGCAGCGCTTCGCGCAGCGTGCCGCGGCTGGTATTGAACATCACGCGCAGCTCGCGTTCCGAAGGGAGAATATCGCCCCGACTCAACTTTCCTTCGAGAATGGCTTCCTGGATCTGGCTGACCACATCCTGGAACATGCGATTCTGGGATGCGACTCGAAACATCTGCGACTCTCCTTAATGGTTAGACCATTGCATACGGGCTGGCGTCATCTCCTGTCAAGAACTTTAGAACCACTCTGCGGATCGTTTAAGAGGACCGTTATCAAGCACAATGGGGGTAGCCGTCGGGCGACCCTTTTCCTTTGACAATGCACCCGATGAATTGTAATGGTCTAACCATTCACGGCATCTTCCTGCCACACATGACCTGGTGAATGTTCCCGTATGATTGGAGGTTCAATGAGGCCCCAGCGCATTACAGAACATCCGATCCTGTCGATTCCGAGAAGACAGGAGGCCGCCTTTACGTGGAACGATCGACCGCTCAGGGGTTTTTCGGGCGAGATGATCTCCTCGGCCCTGATCGCCAACGGAATTCATGTTTTCGGACATCATCCCAAGGACCACAGTCCGCAGGGGCTTTTCTGCGCAAACGGGCAGTGCTCGCAATGTCTGGTGATCGCGGATGGCCTGCCGGTCAAAGCCTGCATGACCGCGCTTTCTCCCGGGATGGCGCTTTCGAGCGTCGAGGGGCTGCCCAAACTGCCTCTGGCTGCGGCAGCGGTTTCCCGCCGACCGATCACGACAACCGACGTGGAGGTCCTGATCATCGGCGGCGGTCCGGCCGGCCTGGCGGCGGCCGTCACGCTGGGGCGCTTGAATGTGCCGACACTGCTGATCGACGACAAGGATCAACTGGGCGGCAAGCTCGTTCTTCAAACGCACAAGTTTTTCGGATCGCAGGCCGACTCCTATGCCGGCACGCGCGGATTCGAGATCGGGCGTATCCTGGCCGGCGAGCTCGCCGCCCTGCCGTCGGTCGCCGTTTGGCTCAACAGCACCGCTGTCGGCGTTTTCTCGGATCATAAAGTCGGGATCGTACAGCAGGACCGCTATCGTCTGGTCGCACCCAGGAAGCTCCTGGTGGCCACCGGCGCGAGAGAAAAGATGCTGGCCTTTCCCGGCAACACCCTGCCGGGCGTCTACGGCGCCGGCGCGTTCCAGACCCTCGTCAACCGCGACCTGGTCAAATCCTCGCGGCGCGTGCTGATCGTGGGCGGCGGCAATGTGGGCCTGATCGCCGGCTACCACGCTCTGCAGGCCGGAATCGAGGTGGCGGCACTGATCGAAGCCTTGCCCTCGGTGGGCGGATATAAGGTTCATGCCGACAAGCTTCAACGTCTCGGGGTTCCGATTCTGACCCGCCACACCATCCTGGCGGCCCATGGGAAAGAGCATGTGGAGGCGGTGACGATCGCCCGGCTGGACGAACAATGGCGGGTGATCGAAGGCACCCGGCGCAACTTTGCCGTCGATACCGTCCTGATCGCCGTGGGGTTGGCCGAAGTGAACGAATTCTACCTCAAGGCGCGCCAGTTCGGCATGGATGTCTACACGGCCGGTGATGCCCAGGAAATCGCCGAAGCCTCGGCAGCCATGTTCACCGGCCGCATGGCAGGGCACCGCATCGCTCTCGCCCTGAGTCTGGACGTGGGCGAAACTCCGGCCGAATGGGATGAAAAAGCGAAAATTCTCAAAACCAAACCAGGGCCGCCGGTGCAGCGGCCGGTCCCGGCCGCCGAACATGGCGTGCTGCCGATTTTCCATTGCTCCCAGGAGGTGCCGTGTAATCCCTGCACGACGGTTTGCCCCCAAAACGCCATCCACACCGAAGGCGACCGCCTGACCGGACTGCCTTTGCGTGATGAAGGCGAGGTCTGCACCGGCTGTCTCAACTGCGTGGCGGTCTGCCCCGGACTGGCCATCACCCTGGTCGATTTTCGCAAGGATGCCGAATATCCATTGGTCACCCTGCCCTATGAAATCGGTCGTGCGGCCGTGGAAAAAGGGACCATCGTAGGCGTCACGGACGTTGACGGCACCCTGCTGGTCGAAGTCCCGGTGGTTCATATCCGCCAGAAAAAACAATATCCGCGCACCATGCTGATCCAGGTGCACCTTGAAAAAGCACTGGCCAAGCAGGCAGTGGGCATTCGGGTGCAGCACCGGGCCGTCGAACCCTCCGAGATTTACACCCGCGCGCCGGTGCCCGATGAAGCCATCATCTGCCGCTGCGAACGCATCACGGCAGGTGAAATCCGGACCGCCATCCGCAGCGGCGTACGCGACATGAATCAGCTCAAGGCGCTGAATCGCGCCGGAATGGGGTCGTGCGGCTCCAAGACCTGCCGCCCTTTGATCCGGCGCTTGTTTCAGGAAGAAGGCGTCGACCTTTCCAGCGTCACCGACCGCATCGACCGGCCGCTTTTCGTGGAGGTTCCCATGGGCCTGTTTGCCGGGGCGGTGAAAGGATAGCGCATGCAAACCTACGATGTGATCGTCATCGGAGCCGGCTCCGTAGGCGTACCGACAGCGCTCGCCCTGGCGGCGCAAAAACTCAGGGTTCTTGTGGTGGATGCCCGGCCTTCGCCGGGACAGGGAGAAAACAAGCACGCCATCGGCGGCATCCGCGCCACCCATTCCGATCCGGCTAAAATCCTGGTCTGCAGGCGGTCGCTGGAACTATTCGCCACCTGGCAGGAGCGCTACGGCGATGATATCGAGTGGCTTCAAGGGGGCTACGCCTTCCCGGTGTACCGGCCCCAGGAGGAAGCGCTGCTCAAATCCTACCTGCCGGTGCAGCGGCGTTTCGATCTTGAAATCGAGTTCGTGGGAGCGGCCCGCATGCGGGAGATCATTCCCGGAATCAACCCGGCCGGGCTGCTGGGCGGCACCTTCTCACCCGGTGACGGGTCGGCCTCGCCGTTGTTGGCCATCAATGCCTTCTACCGCCGGGCGTGTGTGCTGGGCGCCGAATTCCGGTTCGGCGAGCGGGTGACCGCCATCGAAATGGAGGCCGGCCGGGTGACGGGCGTATCCACCGCGAAGGGCCGCTATCAGGCCGCCGTGGTGATCGACGCCGCCGGAGCCGGCAGCAGGGAGCTTTCGCATGCGACCGGCTGCCAGGTGCCGGTGACCTGCGAAGCCCATGAAGCCGGCATCACCGAACCGGTAGCCGGGTTCTGTCCCACCATGGTGGTCGATCTGCGCCCGGGACCGGGTTCCAGGAATTACTACTTCTATCAGAACCGGCATGGGCAGGTGGTCTTCTGCATCACCCCCGATCCGCCGATCATCGGAGCGTTCTACGAGGAAACATCGATATTCCTGCCCCAGGTCTGCGCCCGCATGATCGATATCCTGCCTTTGCTGCAAAATATCCGCGTACGGCGTGTGTGGCGGGGCCTGTACCCCATGACCGACGACGGCTCGCCCCTGGTGGGCTGGAACCCGGCGGTTCGCGGGTTGCTGCACGCCGCCGGCATGTGCGGTCAGGGCTTTATGCTGGGGCCCGGCCTGGGTGAAATTCTCACCCGCGTGGTCACCGGCCGAACCGACCCTCGAGACGCCGTCGTGCTCGAAGGTTTCGCCCTCGATCGGGACCTGGGTTGCCGCACCGAGGCGCTGAAGTGACGTCCGGCGACGGCGGCCCTCCTGCTCTTACGGGCACTTCAACCGCCTGGCCGCGGCGCACTGCTGCAGACGCACTATTTCCTTGACTTCCCACGGCCACTCTTTAAAGTAGACCCCTGTTTTATTCAGGCAAGGGATCATTCTCGGGAGGGCGGCATGCTCAACGATAAAACCATCGGCTTCATCGGGTCGGGAAACATGGGTGAGGCGCTGATCAGCGGCCTGCTGAATTCGGGTTCTTCCACCCCGCAGCGCATCATCTGCTCGGATGTGCGCAAAGACCGCCTCGAAGAACTCCAGGCGCGTTTCGGTATTGCAACCACGGAAAACAATCTGGCGGTCATCGCCCAATCCGATATCGTCGTATACGCCATCAAACCCCAGATCATGGCCGAGGTGCTGCGCGAAACGGCGGACGGCCTGAACATGGACAAATTGGTCATATCGATCGCAGCCGGCGTCCCGCTGCCGGCCATTGAGGCGGTCATCAAAAAGGACTTACGGCTGATCCGGGCCATGCCCAATGTGTGCGTGGCCGTCAAGGAGGGGGCCACCGCCATCGCCGCCGGCGCGCATTGCCGTCCGGGGGATGTGGACATGGCCATGGCCATTTTCAATGCGGTGGGGCGATGTGTTTTTCTGAAAGAAAATTACCTCATGGACGCCATCACCGGATTGAGCGGCAGCGGGCCGGCTTATATTTTCATGATCGTGGACGCCCTGGCCGATGCGGGCGTCAAAGTCGGCCTGGCCCGCAAGGAATCCTTGCTGTTGGCCTCACAGACGTTGCTCGGCGCCGCCAAGATGCTGCTGGAAACCAGGATTCATCCGGGACAGCTCAAGGACCTGGTCACCTCTCCCGGCGGAACGGCCATCGCCGGGCTGCACACGCTTGAAAAAGGCGGCCTGCGCACCACGTTGATCAATGCGGTCGAATCGGCCACCCTGCGCTCCAAAGAATTGGGCGACATGATGATCAAACGTTTCAACGGCCAATAGAATTACCCGGCAAACCGACGAACGGCGGCAGCGGATCGAATCGATGTTCTTCGAAGATATTTCATATTGGGCGGCATTCGTTGCCGGACTGCTTTCTTTTTTGTCGCCGTGCATTCTCCCGCTGGTTCCTTCTTACTTTTCGTTCATCACCGGCGCTTCCGTGGAGCAGCTTGCCGCAACCCCCAGCCCGGCCATGCGCCGCCGGATCATTTTCTCGACACTGGCGTTCGTGCTGGGTTTTTCGGCCGTGTTCATCATCCTGGGTGCCTCCGCCTCGTTCATCAGCACCTTGCTTTACGGGATCAGATCGTACCTGCGCGTCATCGGAGGGGTGTTGATCCTGCTGCTGGGGCTGCACTTGCTCGACGTGCTGCCCATCCGCATGCTGTTGGTCGACAAGCACTGGCGCCTGCAGCGCAGGCCGCTGCATCTTCTCGGAACATTCTTCGTGGGCATGGCGTTTGGAGCCGGCTGGAGTCCGTGTATCGGTCCGATGCTGGGTTCCATTCTGATCCTGGCCGGCAACCAGGAAACCATCATGCAGGGTGTCCGGCTGCTCGGCATGTATTCAATCGGCATGGCTTTGCCGTTTGTGGTTTTATCGATCGGCATTACTTTTCTGATGCGCTTTGTCCGCCGGACGACCCGGGCGATGCGGTACCTCAATGTGGCTGCAGGTGTTCTGCTGGCCGCGACCGGACTGCTGCTGATCTTCGATCAAATGCAGGTACTCAACTATTTGATGGGATGAAATAATGGCGCTCAAAACAGGGCTGACCCTGCTGGTCCTTTTCCTGTCGGTGATGCAGACCGCCTGTGCGGATACCGCGGAAACCAAAATCCGCTGGATGGGCTATGATGCCGCCCGGGAGCAACAACCACCCGTTGACAAAAAACTGTTCATCTACTTCTCAAGCGTCAATTGCGGCTATTGCCGGAAGATGGAAAAAGAAGTGTTCAGCCGCGACGACATCGCCGACTATATCAATGCAAACTACACGCCGGTGCAGGTCGACATCGACCGCAATCGCAAGTTGGCGATGCAGTTCGGCGTCCAGGGGGTTCCGGACCTGCGCTTTCTTACCCCGCAGGGAGAAGCGATCGCGCGCTGGCCGGGGTACACGGAAGCGAAGCACCTTCTGGCCATGTTGAAGTATGTGGATACCGATAGTTACCTGAAGATGGGGTTCCAGGAGTTCATCAAACAGCAGTGATTTCCCGCAGCGCGCTTAATCATCTTCATCGACCTGCTCAGCTCCGAGACGTTCGCTGAGCCGCCGTTGGACGAAACGCGCGGCCACGGAGAGGAAAACGAACAGGGCAAGGACCAGTACGGTCCACGGCACCCATGCATGCGCCTGGAATTCGGGGGTCGCGCCGGCCACGGAGATCCCCACCACGCTGAACCCCATGATCAGCAGCATGGCCGCCATCAGCAGCAAACAGGCGACGGTGCCATCGTACCAGGGGACGATGGTCCGGCGGAACAAAGGATTGGGGTCTAAACGCATGCGACATACTCCCACGATCGAGGCTAAGCTAACATGGCGCCGGGGAGCGACGCAAGTGCGTCGCCTGCCGCTGCCGTTCATCGTAAAAGGAATCTGCCTGATGATGGTTTCGATGCTCTCGGCGTGCGCCGCGGCCGGTACGCCGCAGCCGGAACGCGAAATACCGGGCGGAACGATTCTGGATGCGGCCGCGGATCGTCCGATCACGTTCGATGCGCTGATCGAACGCCTTTCCGGGGTCCGTGTCGTGTATGTCGGCGAACAGCACACGAACCCGGCCCATCATGCCGTTCAGCTCAGGATCATTCAGGCGCTTGCCCGGCGCTGGACCGACACCCAGGTCGGGATGGAAATGTTTGCCCGGACCTACCAGCCGCGGCTCGAACAGTGGGCGGCCGGCGAATGGGATTGGCCCACCTTTCTCAGGGAGGTTCACTGGTACGCCAACTGGAAGTTCGATGACACCCTGTACCGTGACATCCTGGACTTCGTGCGCGAAAATAGGCTGAAACTGGCGGGGCTGAACATCCCCTTCGACCTGCCGTCCAAGATCGCCATCGGCGGGATCGACAGTCTGTTGCCGCGCGACAGGGCCATGCTGCCCGAGCGCATCGATCTCTCCAATGCCGCCCATCGGGATTACGTGAAAAGCATTTCCGAGATGCACGCCTTTCCGGGCCGTGGCGATTTCGAAAATTTCTACGCGGCCCAGTGCGCCTGGGAAGATGGAATGGCCCATGCCATCGCCGAACGTCTGGGAAACTCGCGCATGGTCGTGCTCGCCGGAAACGGACATATCATCCGCAAGTTCGGCATCCCCGACCGGGCGTTTGCGCGCACCGGGGCATCCTTCCTGACGGTTTACCTGGCCGCCACCGGAGAAACGATCGAGAACGATATCGCCGATTTCATCTGGATCACGGAACCGTCACCGGAAGCGAAGTCACCCCACCGGTAGAGGCACAGCATCGCGTTTATTTTTTGCCGGGGTCTCAACGAACGGCGCATACCAGCGGCATGCGCATTTCAAGCCGGGTGCCTTTCCCAAGCCGGGAAACGAGACGGAAGCGCCCACCGCAGATCTCGACCCGTTCGCGCATATTCTTGAGTCCGTAACCAGACATCGGATCGCCGCGGTGCAGCGCCCCGTGCACATCGAATCCACAGCCATTATCCGCCACTGCCAGACGGACCTGGCGCTTTTTGACCTGCAGCCCCACGTAAACCCGATCGGCGCCGCTGTGTTTTGCGGTGTTGCTGAGCGCTTCCTGCAGTACGCGATAGATCACGATTTTGAGCGACTCTCCGATATCGTCCTCGTTCACCTCGAAACTGCGCGTCAGGCGGATGTGGCTGTAGCTTTCGCGGAACTGGCGGAAGTACCACTCGAGTGTCGGCAGCAGGCCCAGATCGTCCAGTGTGGTGGGCCGCAGATTGGCCGAAATACGCTTGGTTTCCTTGATCGTGTCTACCAGGTGACCGATCGCCCGCTGGAGCTCGGCCACGGCCGCGGCGGGCTCATCGGCGAATTCTTCGACGATGCCTTCCAGACTGAACTTAATCGCTGCCAAACTGGCCCCCAAACTGTCATGGATCTCTTTGGCCGTGGTCCGGCGGTCGCTCTCCAGGGCCTCGATGCTTTTACGCGAAAGCTCCTGCAAATGCTTCTGCGAGGCGCGCAGTTCGGCTTCCATGCGTTTGCGCAGGGTGATGTCCTTGGCGATGCTGGCCAGGGCGGTAATTGCGCCGGATTCGTCCACCAGGGGAAAGGCAGTGACCAGCACGGCCAGCGAGCGGCCCTGGCGGTCGATGCGCACCCCCTCCCAATCGCGCACCTCTTTTCCGGCACGGCAGCGGTCCCGGATTTCATCGATCTGCTTCAGGCCGTCGGCGGGTAAAAGACATTGAATCGTCCGGCCGACCAGTTCGGCCCTGGGCCACCCATAGACGCGCTCGGTTTCGTGGTTGACGTCCAGGATCGTGCCCGAGAGATCCTCGATGATGATCGGATCGGCGGCATCCATAAAGACCCGCGACCATTTGCGCAATTGGTCTTCCGCTTTGCGGCGCTCCGAAATTTCGGTTTCCAGCGCCTTGAGCATCCCTTCCAGCTGGGCGTTGCGCATCATGACAAGCCCCTCGAGGCGGTCGCGCGCATTGGTCAGAAGGGTTTCGGCGGCTTTGCGCTCCCGGATGTCGAGACCGATGCTGACGTGCGTACGGTCTGAAAGCCGCAAAACAGCCCAGGTGCTCTGGATGGTGGAACCGTCCTTGGCGGTCGGCCCGAAATCATGCCATCCGGGCTGCGAATAGGCGATATGACGACGCGCCTTGCTCCTTGAAACCGGATCTGGAAAGAGCTTTTCCAGCGCGCCGTCGACCATATCCGCTTCTGACCATCCCAGCACCCGGCGGAACTCATGGTTGACCCGCAAGTCCCGCATTCCGGGATCCTGGATCAGGATCATTACCGGAATCGTATCGATGATATGGTCCAGCAGCTCGCGCTGGCGCGAAAGGGCCGCTTCCGAGGTCTTGTGACGGCTGATATCGAGCAGGGTGCCGACGATCCGCCGGGAATTTCCTTGTCGTTCGAGCGGGGTGTGCCGCGAGACGCACCAGATGAAGCGATCGTCGGCGGTTTTAATGCGGTATTCGATCGACTGATTCTGACCTTCGGCGATCTTCTCCAGAGACCGCAGATGGTCGGCCATGGATTTTTGATCCTGGGGGTGGACCAGTGCCGTCAACTCCAGCGCCTCGAGGGCTTCCAGGGTATAGCCGGTGAGGCGCGCAAATCCCGGATCGATGTAGCGGATCCGGCCCTGGTGCAGATCGAAGACATAGAGCGCGTCGAGCAAAGATGGCATGACCTTCCGGCTGAAATCGAAACCGCATTCAGGCAATGTCATTACATCTCTCCTTGGATCGTCATCTGAACGTACGGACAAAGGGGGCATCCTCACAACGTTCGCAGCAATGGCTTTGAATTGGCCGGGCGGAATTGTGCTCTCTGCGGAATGGAATACCGTGCGCACTATACCCGATTGCCGGACATAAAAAAAGGGTTCGGCGGCTGCCGAACCCTCGATCTTTAATGGCGGGAGCGACGGGACTCGAACCCGCGACCTCCGGCGTGACAGGCCGGCGTTCTAACCAACTGAACTACACCCCCGGAACTGTTGAGTGGCCTTTCTATGGGAAGCGATCCAAAAAAGCAACGGCAAAATACATTTTACAGAAAGATGGTAGGCGGAACAGGGTTTGAACCTGTGACCCCCGGCTTGTAAGGCCGGTGCTCTCCCGCTGAGCTACCCGCCCGAGCCGCAACTTCCTGGGCGCTGCGTCAAGCCGGTATTGCTACCAGCGCATCCCGGGCATGTCAAGGCAAATCCGCAACAGGATTACGCCCCGCCTCATCCCCCCCGGCCGTCGTCGCACGGTTCGTCAGGGCCGTCCAGTCGGGCATGTTCGGGCGTATCGGCCAGGGTGCACTGATCCAGCTTCACCTCGTCCATCGTCCCGTCACAGCAATCGGGCGGCTGCGCTTCGGACTGTATCCGCGTGCGTTTGCGGCAGCGGGGACATTCGTACAGGCGTGAATCGTCATCTCCTCTCATCGGCTTCTCCACAATCGAATAATCGAACCCGTTATTGGTGTCCTTCCCTGGGCACAATGCAGATGAACCGGAACTTGCCGCTGCCTGCATTTCTGAACTGGTGTTCGCACGCCGCCGGGATGTAGGCGTAGGAACCTTGCTCCACCGGATGCTCGCGGCCGTTCAATTCGAGTATCCCGCGGCCTTCCAGCATGTAATTGATGTGCGGCCAGGGATGGGTGTGCCTGGGGGAAAAACCCTCGGCATCCAGTTCGACGATCCGCATGACGTAGTCGGACCATCCCTGTTGCGGGCCGACAAGTACCTTCATCGCGGCGTTCCGGACTGCCGGGCTGTTGATGATGCTGGCCAGTACCTCTTCTTCGTGGGCGACGATCATGTCCTCATCCATTTGCATGCGGGTTAAGCACCCAGTGCCGGGTACGCGTATAACGTAGCGCCTCCGGGCGCCGATGCAAGGGCTCAGTCGGTTTTCCGATCGACTGCGGCAGCGCAGTCCCGGGCGTGTTGCCGTTCGAAAACAGCGCTCAGTTTGCCTGAGAGTTCATTCAATGAAAAAGGTTTCTGTAAAAATCCGCGGCAGCCGCGCCGGAGGATTTCGGCGGCGTTGCCTTCGGCGCTGTAGCCGCTGCAGAGAATCACCTGTACGTTCGGGTCGACGGCCTTGAGACGTTCAAAAGTTTCGCCGCCGCCCATCCCCGGCATGACCATATCCAGAATGACCAGATCGATCACGGCCCCCCGCTCCCGATAAATTTTGACCGCCTCGGCGCCGCTGCCGGCCGTGTAGAGCGAGTATCCCAGATTGGAGATCATGGCCCCGATCGCATCGATGATGATCTCCTCATCATCCACGAGCAGAATCGTTCCGCTGCCGCGGCGTACCTTTGTGCGGGGGGCAGCATCCGCTTCCATGGGACGGCTCTCGGAGGCGGGCAGGAAAACCGAAAACGTGGCGCCCCCCTGATCCGAGCTTTGCACGGTGATAAAGCCGCCATGACTTTTAACGATCCCGTAGGCCGAGGCGAGGCCCAAGCCGGTTCCGCGCCCGCGCGCCTTGGTGGTGAAAAAAGGATCGAATATGCGCGGCAGGATTGCGGCAGGAATGCCGTGCCCGGTATCTTTGACCGTGATCTGCACGTAGCGGCCCGGCGGCAGGCCGACCGGCGCCACGCTCTGCGTGTCCAACACCTGATTGCCCGTACTGATGAAAAGATCGCCTCCGTTTTCCATGGCCTGCCAGGCGTTGACGTAGAGATTATAGAGCACCTGATCGATTTGCGTGCGGTCGGCTTCCACGGACCACAGTTCGGGCAGAAGTTCGGTATGCACGCGGATGTTTTTGTGGGTGCGGGCAAACATGGTCAGATTGCGCGAAATCAGGCGGTTGAGGTCGGTGGTGCGGACTTCATACTTGCCGCCCTTGGCGAAGCCGAGCAACTGACGGGTTAAATCGGAGCCGCTTTCAACGTATTGCTGGATGTTCTGGAGCCGGCCGAGCGATGGGTGCGATTCACCCAACTCCCCCATGAGCAGCGACGCATTTCCCATGATGCCCATGAGCAGGTTGTTGAAATCATGCGCCACGCCTCCGGCCATTGTACCGACCGACTCCATCTTCTGAGCATGCAGCAGCTGGGATTCCAGGCTTTTCTGCCGGGTGATGTCCAGGATATAGCCCTGCATTTCGATCAGGCGCCCGAGATCATCGAAACGTCCGATGGCATTGATCCGGACATGAACGATTTTACCGTCGCAACGCAGGAATTCCATTTCGTAATGCTCGATCTTCTTGTCGCGGGTCAGTTCGGCAATAATTTTCGAGCCCAGCGTGGGATCCTTGTAAAAACTGGCGAAATCCTTGCCCAGAACCTCTTCGACGCTGTCGAAGCCCAGCATGCGGGCAAAGACCAGATTGCACATGACCAACTGCCGGCCGGCGGTGACAACGTAAATTCCGCTCAGGTCGGCTTCGAAAATCTGACGGTAGCGTTCTTCGCGCTCCTGCAGCTTGGCCCGGGCCGCCTTGATGCTGGAAATGTCCTGCATCTGGGCGATATAGTACAGCGGCCCCTGCGGCGAAGTGGGCAGTGCGGCCAAATTCACCAGGGCCCAGATGCTTTGGCCCTGGCGGGTGATGTAGCGCTTCTCGATGGCGGGCGGAGTACTTCCGGCGGCGATCTCTTGGATCATGTACTCGGACTGGGGAATATCGTCGGGGTGGGTTACATCGCGCCAGTTCATCTGCATCAGCGCCTGGGCCGAATAGCCGAGCATACGTTCCAAAGCCTTGTTGACCCGCAGGTAATTGCCCTCCCGATCGATCATCGCCATACCGCTGGCGGCGTGGTTGAAAACCGTCCGGAACCGTTCCTCGCTTCGGCGCAGCGCATCCTCCGAGCGTTTCAGATCGGTGATATCGATCACGCTGACGAAAATACCCCGGTAATCGCCGCCGCTGGCGTCGGGCAGCGAAAGACTGACCAAAACATGGATCAGGTGCTGGTCGAGCGTCCTGTTGACGGTCTCGCACTCGAAAAGCGCCCCTCCTCCGATGATGGCGAGAAGCAGCTTCTTTACGGCTTCAGAAGTATCCGGCGCAAAAATAGAAGGGAAGACGGACGCGAACGCTTCCTTATCGGCGGCGCCATACATGCGCAAGGCCGCCGGATTGACATCGGTGACCTGTACGAGTTCGGCCATGCGTGAGAGGAAAAGGGGATGCGCTTCGAAATAGGCCTCGAAGTCGGTGACGCCCTCGGCCGCCAGTTGGTCGAGCGCAGCTTTCACTGCCGTGAAATCTTCTTCGATCAACGCGACCGCGGTGTTGTCGAACATGTTCTGAAAGCGTTGATTTGCGGCAGTGAGCGACGCCTGGGTGCGTTTGCGCTTCCAGGAACGAACCAGCAACAGAATGACGATCACCCCCAAGGCAAGCAGGCCCGCCACGAGAACCCAGACGACCTGGGGATGCTGATCCAGTGTCATATCATGCAACCACGCCGATCCTGCCTTTATCCGATGGGGATACACACCTGCGTCTGAAAAGCCGCGGTATTTACATTCGCCGCGGTTTTTGTTTTCGCCGGTCACCCGCTTGGATGGATGGAGTAACGTCTCGCAGGACAAATCCAGTTGGTGGGTCTTGATACCTTATCTCGTCCCGTAGTGCAAGACGTCGGAATCCCAGGTGGGGGTTCAGTCACAACCAGTTCCCATCATCTTGCACATACCAGCCGTCAACGTGCGTTGACATCCCGGGGGCGGGTTGTTATTCATTGCCATACTTTTTTCATGCCTGTCCTGTATCCGGCCCCTGCCGTAATCATGGACGGACGCCAATGCCGATGTCGATCAACTTATGCGCTTCAAGAATTTCTGGTGTTACCGCCGCATCATTCTATCCCGGCGTTTCCTGCGAACGCTCCGCGGCTCCCGCGCCAATGTGCGCGCCGATGCAATCGGACGCCCGCCCACAGCCGGTCCCTACATGGCGGAGTTCGACATCACCTACCGCTGCAATTGCCGCTGCCGGATGTGCCAGCGCTGGAACGATCCGCGGTCTGAAAGCCTGACGCTTTCCGATTACCGCCGGGTCGCCGCCGAATTAGAGAAACTGGCGGTTCATCAAATCAGCATCGCGGGCGGCGAGCCGCTGGTCCGCCCGGATGTCTTCGAGATCATCGACGCCTTCGCCGAGGCCGGACTGTCGGTCAACCTGTGTACGAACGGCATGCTGCTGCACCGTTATCGCGACCGGATCGCCGCCAGCGGCGCAACCTGCGTCACGGTCAGCCTGGACGGCGCCACGCCTGAAACGCACGACCGCATAAGGGGTGTCGAGGGTTCGTATGCCTTGATCGAGCGCGGCATCCACCATCTTTTGGCGGTCAAGCGCCGGCGAAGGCCCGTGCTGCGCGTGCGCATGACCGTATCCAACCACAACCAGGGACAGATCAAAGCATTCCATACCCGATGGCGCGGGGTGGCCGATGATGTTCTGCTGCAACCGGTGCACCACTGCGGAGAGGCCTTTTATACCGGATTGCCGCCCGCCGATCTGCGGCTCGATCCGGCCGTTTTGCGCAATCAACTGCGCGGCACCGCGCTCGCCGGCGACGGATACATGCGCACGCTGATCAAAAGCCTCGAAAAAACCGGTGCCTACCCACACCGCCGCTGTTACGCGGGCATCCTCATGGCGCGCATCGATCCCTGGGGCGATGTCTATCCCTGCCTCGAACAACATATCCGCATCGGATCGCTCCGGGAGCATTCTTTTCGCGAAATATGGTTTTCGGCCGCGTTCGAACACGAACGGCATCGTTTGCGCACATCGCGCCCATGCCGCTGCTGGTATAACAATACCGCCCTGATCGGCTATTACGGCGACCGCCTGCGCCACACGATCCGGAGCGCAGCCCATCCGTCGGCACCCGTGGCGGCGGTGGATGCAGCGCTGCGCGACGATCCCGCCCGGCGCCTCAACTGATCCGAACGGCATTCGCGCAGCCGCGCTTCGCGGCAAAATGTTTCCGACCGTCCGCATGCAATTTAAATGTGGAATCCCGGGCCGGGTTGGGCTACATGTCAACAACGGTTCGGATGGAAAGGGATATCCATGGCCTGCGACCTGGATCTGGCCTATGGCGGTGACCGCTTTGGCTTCTGCTTCCGCTGCGATTCCGAGGTGTTGACGCCCAAGGAACCCGAGCGACTGGCGGATGCCGACGGTTTTGCCCGCGACCTGGCCGCTGTGCTGGGTTCGGCGGGATTGGACCTGCGCCGCCCGGCGGTCGTGGTGGCCGACAAAACACGGCTGTGCGGCTATCCCGAATTTCTTCCTATCCTGCACGCAGCCTTGACCGCGCACGGCGCCGACCCGAAGGCCATCGCGTTCCGGATCGCCTACGGCACCCACGCCCCCCAGACAGAAGCGGAATGCCGTCGCGCTTATGGCGCACTTTACGATATCGCCGATTTCCGGCATCACCGCTGCGACGACCCGAAGGATTTCTCAGAACTGGGCCGCACCCGCCGCGGAACGGCGATCCGCCTGCCGCGCGCGCTCATGGAGTCCGGCTGCGTGATCACCTTCGGGGCCATATCGCACCATTACTTCGCCGGCTACGGCGGCGGACGCAAGCTGATCTTCCCGGGGCTGGGTGAAAAAGAGGCCATCTACGCCAATCACGGCCTGTTTCTGGACAAAACCGCCCGCTCGCTGGCTGCCGGCTGCCGGCCGGGCGTCATTGCCGGCAACCCCCTGGCCGAAGACCTGGCCGAGTGCGAGGCCGCACGGCCGGCCGACCTGGCCGTGCACGGCATCCTCGACAGTTACGGCCGGGTCTGCGAACTGCGCGTGGGCCGCGGTCCGGCCCATTTCGCGGCGGCCTGCGCACGGCATGCCCAGCTCACCGAACTTGAGCGGCCGGACGGATTCGACATGGTCCTGGCCTCCTGCGGCGGCTTTCCCAAGGACATCAATTTTATCCAGAGCCATAAAGCCATGCATCATGCCGCGGCCTTCGTACGCGACGGCGGACGACTGATCCTGCTGGCCCAATGCCGCGACGGCATCGGCTCGCAGACCTTCCTGCCCTGGTTCGAACTGGGCTGGGAAGCCGCCTTCGACCGCCTGGCCGAAAATTACCAGGGCAACGGCGGCACCGCTCTGGCCCTGATGGCCAAGACCCGGCGCATCCGCATCGGTCTGGTGACCGAGCTTCCGGGGGCATTCGCGGCGCAGATCGGCTGCGAAGTGATTTCGCCCGAAGCGGCCCGACGGATCGTCGGCCAACATGCCGGGTCGCTGGCCGTAATCCCCAATGCCTCACTGCTGGTGCGCAAGGAAGCGCACTTGAAGTGAAGAACCCGACCATGTACGCCTCGCATTCCGAAACAGCCTATCCGTTTGAAGAACTGGCCCGCGATCTCGAGGGAGAACTTCACAGCGACGATCTGCGCCGATACCTGCTGGCCACGGACGGCAGTATCTTTCTGAAGCTGCCGGCGGCTGTGGTCTACCCGCGCACCACGGCGGACGTCCGACGGACCGTGCGCTTCGCCGCCGCCCACGGGCTGACCCTCCACGCGCGCGGCGCGGGCAGCGGCCTGACGGGCGCCGCCCTTGGCGCGGGATTGGTGGTCGACTTTTCCAAGTACATGAACCGGCTGCTGGCGCTGGATACCACGGCCGGCTGGTTCGAGTGCGAGCCGGGCTTTCGTCTGGGAGAACTCGAAGCGGCCCTGCGCGGCAGCGGATGGTTCTTCCCGCCCGATCCCTCCAGCGGCGAGTATGCGACCTTCGGCGGCATGTGCGCCACCAACGCCAGCGGCGCGCATTCGGTCAAGTACGGCAATGTGGCCGACTACCTGTTGGATGCCGAAGTGGTTTTCGCCGATGCCGGCGTGTACCGCCTCGCCGATGTCGCCGCCCTGCCGCTCGACCGCTTGCCACCTCATTTTCAGGCGTTGGCCGCGCTGTACCGCGGACACCGCGCGGACATCGAGGCGGCCTACCCGCCGGTCAAGTGCAATGTCGCCGGCTACAACCTGCGCGGTTTGCTCACCGACGGCCGCCTCAGCCTGCAGCACCTGATCTGCGGCAGCGAAGGGACACTGGGCATCACCACCCGCCTGCGCTTCCGGCTGCTGCCGCGGCCGGCTGCGGACAGCCTGGTGGTCGCCTTCTTCGACGACATCGCCGCTGCGGCCCGCGCGGTTCAGCAGGTCATGCCGGCCGGCCCTTCCGGCATCGAAGTCATGGATAAATCGCTGCTGCGCCTGGCACGCGAAAGCGATCCGCTGCTGCGCGACCGTATTCCGGACGACGTGGACAATGTGCTGCTCATCGAGTTCGACGGCGCCACGGCCGAGCAATGCGCCGGCCGGGCGGCCGCCATACAGCGGCAGCTGGTCGAAGCCGAGCTGGGCCGGGATCACTATCAGGCCGTGACCGAGGCCGAGAAACAGAAGTTCTGGGCACTGCGCAAAGCCGCGGTTCCCATCCTCTACAAGCTCAAGGGCCGACGCAGGATCCTGGCCCTGGTGGAGGACGCGGCCGTTCCGGTATCCGGACTGGTGCCTTTTTTCGAGGGGCTGTACGCCATCTTCCGGCGCCATGAAGTCGATTTCGTGCTCTACGGCCATATCGCCAAGGGTTTGCTGCATACGCGGCCGCTGCTCGACCTCAAGAACCCCCGCGACATCGCCTTGCTGCGGGTGCTGGCCGACGCCGTCTTCGAACTGGTCGCCTCGGTCGAAGGCACCGTGTCGGGCGAGCACGGCGACGGACGACTGCGCAGCGCTTACGTTCAGCGGCGCTACCCGGCCATCTACGGCTGTTTCCAGGAAACCAAGCGTCTGCTGGACCCTTCAGGCCGCCTGAATCCCGAGATCATCACCCACCACGATGCGGACCAGATGACGCGCGACCTGCGCTTCGGCGTCGCTTATCGCGCCGCCTCACCCCATGGCCTGAATTACAGGTGGCCTGAGGA
>JAEYRZ010000091.1 GCA_023435265.1 Pseudomonadota bacterium | reverse complement strand
GGGCCGCACCGATCGGGGGGGGGGCCGGCTGGGGGGGGGCGGCGGCCGCCCGGAGCACCCCGGCGGCCGCCGTTCAGACCGCCCGCTTCTCAACCGCGGGCCGTCAGGCAATGGTTCTCTGTGTCTGCAGCGCCTCACTCGACCGTGAACTGGGCCCGGCGGTTCTGGGCCCAGGACGCTTCGTTGCGACCGGAATCAAGCGGCCGCTCTTCTCCGTAGCTGATGGTGCGCATCCGCTCTGCGCCGATGCCCTGGTAGCTGAGATACTGTTTGACGATTTCCGCGCGGCGCTCGCCCAAGGCCATGTTGTAGGCGCTTGTGCCGCGTTCGTCGCAATGCCCCTCGACGGTGAACGCAACGCCGGGATTGGCGAGCAGGTATTCCGCCTTTGCGTTCAGGATCTGGCGGGCCGGC
The DNA here is from genome assembly GCA_023435265.1 of Pseudomonadota bacterium. Classification (GTDB taxonomy): domain Bacteria; phylum Desulfobacterota; class Desulfobacteria; order Desulfobacterales; family Desulfosarcinaceae; genus UBA2230. Next base: position 19,401 of record JAEYRZ010000091.1, on the reverse strand, counting down.
TGGGACAATGTGGCGCTGGCGAAGTCGAAGTGCACATTCTGGGTTCTGAACACCGCCGCAGGGTCGGACGGGGCGGCCGGCGGCCGGGCCTCCGGCTGAGCGCCCAGGGCGCTCCCCCGGGCGGCTTCGGCGGCCGGAGGGGTGTTCTCCGGCTGGCTCTGCATCGTTTCCTTGGCGCACGACGCCATGAATAACATGGCCGGTGCAATCACGATCGACACAATGGCTGTCCATACGGGTCTTCTCATTTTTTCTCCTCTCCTTTTCTCTTCTCTTCCACCGCTCGATCCAGGCCTCCGGCGCATCCGGACCGCCCGAATGCGCGCCGCTTCGAGGCGCAGTTCGCGCAGGCCTTATGCCCCCGCCGGCGCGGGTGCCGGCCGGGTCCTGCGGGCGGCCGCCGTATCGGGTGCAGCGCCCGGAGCTTCAGATTTCGCCTCCTGGCGCCTTCTGAAATCGGAGATGCAGTTAAGCGACTTGACCGAGGCCATCTCGAGGCTGTCGACGATCTGGCCGGTGGTGGAGGTCAGCTTGGCGTGCAGCAGCAGCAGCGGAATGGCCGACATCAGGCCGAAAGCGGTGGTGTTCATGGCCACCGAGATGCTGGCCGACAGCAGATCTGCTTTTTCCGCCGGGTTGGCGTTGGCCACTGCGGTAAAGGCTTCGATCAGGCCCATGATGGGGCCCAGAAGCCCGAGCAGCGTGGCGATGTTGGAGAGCAGCGCCACGTAGGGCGTGCGCTTTTCCAACTGCGGGATGATCTCCATCAGGCTTTCCTCCATGGCGATCTCGATGTCTTCGCGCCGCCGCACCAGTCCCTGGCGCGCCAGGCCCATGCCGAGCATCTGGGCGACAGTGGATTTATCCTTGCTGATGATTTCGCGGGCCTTGTCGAAATTGCCCTGGGCCAGGACCGGCTGCAGCGTGTTCCAGACTCTGCGGTTCACGATCCGCACGCGGTTGAGCTGGATCCAGCGCTCGATCGCGATGGCCATGCCGGCGACAAAGACGAGCAGGATCGGATACATGAAAAGCCCGCCCTTTTGAAAGAAACCGATCATCGTATAGAGTCCCATCTTTTTCCTCCTGAACTGAACCGCTGATGAATGTGCCTTCCCCGGTTACGCGCCGGCATCGATTCGACTGCGACCGCGCTCCCGTGGATCTTCGAATCGCCTCACGCCTGCCGCATCCGTTCACCCCCTTGCCTAACCCGCCGGCAGGAAGTCGATCGGATACAGGATGGTCGTTTTCGGTACCCCGTCTTTGGGCCCGAAGTTGAATCTCAGGATGCGCTCCACGACCTGGGCCACCAGCGACGGCGAGGCCAGATCGGTGGACTCCACCTTGCACATGGACACTTCGCCGCCCGACTCGATGCAGATGCGCAGCAGTATCTTCCCGCGCAGGGTCGGATCCCTGCGCAGTTCGGTGTTGTAGATCCGGTACAGCGCGGCCTTGTAACGGTCGAAGACGATCTGGATTTCTTCGTCGGTCCGCCCCGGCCCCGGCCCGTCGCTCAACGGTCGGGGCGACGCTTCGCCTTTGCCCACGATGGCGCTGGTCACCCGGCCGAAGCCGGTGCCGTCGCCGTTGCCGCCCCCGCCGCCGGCGCCCACACCGCCGCCGCCCAGGCGGTCCACATTGCCGCTGCCGACGTTGCGGCTGAACCCGAAGTTGCTGATGCCGCCGCTCGTGCCGCCCTTGGCCTGCATGGCCACCAGCGAGCGCTGGGCGACCGCCTGCCCGGCCACCGCCGGACTCTGCTTGCTCAGCCGGGCTTCGGTGCCGAGCCGGGCGATGGGGGTTTCCTGCATCAGGTCCGCAAAGGTGTTCTTGAACGCCAGCACGCCGGCGCTTTCCGCCTTCTTGCGCGCCGACGCCGCGCCGCCGCCGCCGGCGGCCAGTCCGGGCGGCTTGGGACCGGCGCCGCCGCCCTTGGGCGATGAATCGGGCTTGGTCGGCTGCGGCTTATCCGGCTCTGGCACTGGCCTGGCCTCTTCCTGGGGCTTCGGTTCCGGCTTGGGCTGCGGGACCGGCCGCGGCGGTTCGTTCTTGACCAGCATGGCCAGCCGTTCCGGGATCTCGGCCACCTCCACCGAGCGGTCCGGCATGGGCACGGTCACCAGGGGGACCAGGGCGCCGAAGACGAAGCAGAGGAGCAGGGCCACGAGGACGGCGCGGCGGAAGCGTCTTTCGCCCTCCGCCTCTTTGCTCCAGGGCATGACCATGGCGCGGTAGGGAACGGGCGAAATCTCGCGCTCGACGATGAATTCGTGGCGCCGCTGCTCTTCGCGGTCATGGGCCTCGCGCACCTCTTCGTAGAGGCAGTCCAGGCTGTCGAGGTGCTGGTTCACCTGCGCCTGCAGCGACGTCTGCTTCTCCACGATGCCGCCGATCTTCTCCTCAAAGCGCGCCACGCGCGCCTTGACGCGCTGCAGGTGCCCGTCGGCATCCGCGACCTCCGGTATGCCCTGCCAGAAGAGTTCGCCCGCCTTCAGCTGCCCCAGCTTGTCCAGTGCACTGCAGACGTCGCGCAAGGCATCGAAGCGCTGCCGGGCGGCGGAGAACTTTTCGAGCTCGGCCTCGACCGTGCGCAGTTCGCCGTCAAGCACCGCGCGCTCCTGCTGGAGCTGCTCGATCTGCGCGTTGAGCGGGGCCAGTTCCTGTTCTAGAGTAGATGTATTCACGTCGATACCCATCAGCTTTGAGCGGCCTTCTGGACGACGGCGAGGGAAATCCTTCCGTATCCGGAATCCGTGCAGGTTGACATGATCTTCTTGAGCACCGTGAACGGGATCGTTTTGTCCGCCAGAATTGTGACTTCTTTGCTTTCGATCGCGTTCTTGGTGCTGATCCCGATAATGTTGCGTTCGAGCTGCGCGATGCGCTGCGTGATTCCGGGCACACGCTCGACTTTGGCATCCAGCAGTCCGGGCGTCTCGGCCACTGCCTCTCCCTGGACCAGCACCACTTCCGGGCTGACCATGATCACGATCGTCTCCCGCGGCTTGGCTTCCACGACCGAGTCGGGGAGCTTGATCTGCTTGGGCGCCTCCACGGCTTCGTTGCCGCCGGAATGAAACAGCAGAAAGAACACCAGAATCGTGAAGACATCCATCAACGATGTCAGGTTGAGCCCGGCCACCTTCTTCTTGTTGCGGCTCATCCGTCTGATGCGTCGGTTGTTTCTCATGGTGAGTCTCCTATTGAAATCTCCGGGAAGAGCTCGGTGCGCTGCGTCTGTTCGCTGCCTTCGACCGGCAATTCAGTGCTGCGCAGGGCATCCATGATCTGGATCAGATAGTCGTATTCGATTTCCGGCTCCATCAGCACGGTCGCATCCTTCTTGTCCGGATAGCCCGCCTTGAGCCGCAGCAGGATCTCCGACAGCAGCGCCATGTCGTATTTTCCGTCCTTCAGCGGCAGCGCGGCCTCCACCGAAGAGCCGTTGGCGATCTCCAGGCCGGCTTTGCGCACGATCACTTCGATCGCGAAATTGGGCGTACTGGGCCCCGCAGCGCCGGCGCTGGTCGGAACGCTCAGTTCTTGGATGGTCACCCGCGAGAAAACGGCGCTGATCAGCAGAAATGGGATGAGCACCACCATCAGGTTCAAAAACGTGGTGATATCCAGTTCGGGGGTTTCCCCCCGTCCCCGTTTATGCGAATTGCGTCTGGTCATAATCCATTCCCCTCGAATTGGCGCTTGGCGAATTTGGAGATCGTATTGAGCGCCTTGACCGAGGCCATCTCGAGATTGTCGACGATCTGGCCGGTGGTGGAGGTCAGCTTGGCGTGCAGCAGCAGCAGCGGAATGGCCGACATCAGGCCGAAAGCGGTGGTGTTCATGGCCACCGAGATGCTGGCCGACAGCAGATCGGCTTTTTCCGCCGGGTTGGCGTTGGCCACTGCGGTGAAGGCTTCGATCAGGCCCATGATGGTGCCTAGAAGCCCGAGCAGCGTGGCGATGTTGGAGAGCAGCGCCACGTAGGGCGTGCGCTTTTCCAACTGCGGGATGATCTCCATCATGCTCTCTTCCATGGCGATCTCGATGTCTTCGCGCCGCCGCACCGCACCCTGGCGCGCCAGTCCCATGCCGAGCATCTGCGAAACCGCGGATTTGTCCTTGTTGACCATATCGCGCGCTTTCTCGAACTCGCCTTTGGTCAGCACCGGAAGCAGCTGGTTCCACATCTTATGATTGGCGCTGCGGATGCGGTTGAGCTGCACCCAGCGTTCGAAAGCGATGGCCATGCCGACCGCGAACACCAGCAGGATGGGGTACATGAACATCCCGCCCTTCTGAAAAAAAGCGATTAACGAATAGAATTCCATACATTCCTCCCCGAAAAACAATGCAGTAATTGCTCCGCCCGAAGCGCCGCAGGCCCGATCGCCCGCGATGTCATTTGGCGGTGCTGATATTGTAGAATTCAAGCTGCCGCATGAAGACGTCCCGGTCCACCGGCCCGTCCCTGGCGTCGAGCAGCGTGCGCAGGCTTGTTTCCACGCCGATTTCCGAACTCTTCCAGGGAACGATATACAGCGACTTGGGGGCCTCGTCGTTGCCGACGATGGACATGCCCGACAGCTCCTTGGCCTCCGAGGCGGTCTTCTTCCCTCCTTGGGTGTTTTCCCCCCGGGCGCCCTTGCCTTCCTCCTGGGCCCAGGCCGCGGCGGCGGCAAACACGATCACGCAAAACCAGAGCAGCAGTTTGCAGCGCATTCTCCCTCCTATCGACCCGCGGCGCCCACACGGTTGCGCAGGTCCGCCAGCCAGATCTTCACCTGCGGATCTTCCGGGCGCGCGGCGCTGTAAAGCGCGTACTGTTCGATCGCGCATTCGGCGTCGTTCAGGTAAATATCGCACAGGATGCCCAGGTTGCGGCGCGCGGGATAATAATCCGGGTAGCGCGCCAGTACCTTCTCGTACATCTCCCGGGCCTCCGCAAAGCGTCCGGCTTTGCGGCACAGCAGGCCGTATTCGGTGCAGGCCGCCGGATGCTCGGGGACCAGGCGCAGCGCCGCCTTGAGCTGCTCTTCGGCTTCTTCCGGCCTGTCCAGATGCCGGCAGGCGATCGCCAGATTGATGTGGGGGGCGGTCACGCCCGGCGCGCGCGCGACCACCGTGGCGAGCAGTTCGCGGGCTTCACCGTAGGCCTGCGCGTTCATCAGGCTGACGGCCTGTTCGAAATCCCGGCGCGCGGCCTCGTCCATGGCGGGCGTTTCGGTGATGATGAACCCATGCCGGCCGTCCTCGAGGGCGGTCGTGGCGGCGCCCGCAGGACTCGGCGGCGCGGCCGTGACCTCGGGCTTGACTTCGCCGCCCGTGACGCACGCCGCCAGCATCGGCAGCAGCAGCAAAACCAGCCATCCGTTCGTTCGCATGTTGGTGCAGTGCATCATTCGTGATTGCCTCCTCGCTCTCCCGGGTCTATTGCACCGCGGCATCCGAAGACGGATGCTCCTCGGTTGCGTCGGGCGCGGCCGGGCCGTCGGGGCCGTCCGGTTCGGCCGGCGCGCTTTCGTCGGCCGGCTCGGGCGCCTGCGCTGTCTCTTGGTCAACGAATTCTGGAGCAGGCGGCGCGTCTTCGGCGGCCGGTCCGGGTGCCTGCGCTGCCTCCCGGTCAAAGGGTTCAGGCGCCGACGTTGCCTCTTCCGTAGGGGGTTCGGGCGCCGGCCGCTGGATTTCAAACCGGAAGGCTTCCAGCGAGGCGATCGGCCCGCTCTCCGCTTCCGGCTTGTCGTACCGCGCCGGCACGAACACGGCCAGTTTCTGCAGGCTTTTGTCGATCCATTGATTGTAGACGCCCTGGCCGATCAGCTTCAGGTTGTTTTCGTGAACCGTGATCGCCTGTTCCTCGAAGGGATAGGCCTGCTCCTCGATGGCCAGTTCGTACTGCTCCAGTTCCAGGGGGCTCAAGCCTTCGGGACGCTCTGAGTTCATCAGCGCCTTGCTGAAGTGCGCATAAATTTCGGCAAGATAGAAGGTCGCCGCGGCCGTTACTTCCCCGACTTCGTAATCGACGAGCTTGGTGAAGGCTTGGGTGGCGGTCTTCATCAGATCGCGCTTTTTGCGCAGGTTGACTTCGAACGGTTTGACCAGGGAAACGGCGGTGAATGCATCGTATTTGGGCTCGGTCAACGTAAGGGCCGCCCTGGCGGCCAGGTAGCGGGTGCGCGGCGTCCGGGCGCCGCCGGCGGCGGCGTCGATGGCCACAATGCGGGCCAGTTCTTCCAGGCAGGCCTCGCGGTCGCCCAGCGCCTTGTGCATTTCGGCGATTTTATTGCGCGTCTCGATATTGAGCTCGACCGGCTGCGGGAAGTAGTCGACGTAGCGCCGGTACACTTCCAGCGCGCGCACGCGGTTCCGGTTCTGTTCGTGCAGGTCGGCCGCGGTCAGCAGGGCATCGCGCCGGACCTCGTCGTCCTGCGATTCGGTTTCGATGCGCTCGAACTCTTCGGCCGCCATGGCGATCTGCCCGTTCTCGCGGTAGACGAAGGCCATCTTCTTCGTCACCTCGGGCTGCAGGGCATGTCCGCCGAAGGTGCTGCGGAAGCGGGCCAGCACCGTGGCCGCAGCCTCCCAGTCCTTGAGCTGGATCAAGGCCGCCGAGGCGTCGTACTCGGCGTTGGGGTGAATCGAGGAGCCCGGCGCCAGTCTGCCGACCCGCAGGAAGTGATCGGCCGCCGCGCGGTAGTCTTCGGCGGCATTGGCCTGCTCGCCCTGCTTGTAGATCGCGGCCGCCAGGTTGTCGACCAGGCCGGCGCGCGTCTCGTCCCCGGCGGGCAGAAGATCCAGCACATTCAGGTAGGCGGCCTCGGCTTGGCCGTATTTGGCGAGCTCGTACGAGGCGTGCGCGCTGACCAGCCATGCCGCACGGCGGACGTCGGCCTCGGCGCCCGGAAACTTCTCCAGCAGCGTGCCGGCGGCGGACAGGGCCTGCTCGTAGGATTGCATGCCATAGAGATCGTCCGCGGCCGCGCCGAGGACGATGGCGGCCTTTTCGTGCTGGGGGAATGTCTCGGCGAATTTGAGCGAACTGCGGACCACCTCGCGCTTGACCGCCTGCGCGTCGGCCGCTGCGGCGGCGCCCAGGTGTTCGCGGTGCGCAAAGACGGCGGCATACCCCGCCTGCGAGGCCTTGGGGTGCGCCGGGTATTCGTAGGCCGTTCTTTCGTATTCCACGGCCGCCGAAGCGAAATCGCGGTTTTCCAGGAGCAGATCGGCCATCTGGTAATGGATCACCGGCGACTCGGCCCCTGCGGGGAAGGAGACCAGGTACTCCCGGTACCAGTGCAGGGCCTCGTTGAAGTTCGCCGGCTGCGCCTCGGCCTGCTGCGGGTCCTGGTAGCAGGCGTGATAGTGATTGGCCAGGTCGTTGAGATTGGTTTTCAGGTATCCCATGACGTCCGCGCGCTCGGCCGGATCGAAGTACTTCCAGTAGTCCGCTTTGAGTCCGTATGCCGAGGCGTATTTCTTTTTGGAGTCGAGCACCAGGCTGGGAAAGCCGCCGGCGGTGTGGATCTCGATGACCCGCATGTGAAAATTAGGCGACTTCCTGTGGAACGGATTGCGGCTCACGAAAGCGTCGTAGGCGGCGCTGGCGTCGGCGTAGCGCCGTTTGTCGACGTAGAATTCGCCCAAATTGCTGTATACGCTGTCCTCGTAAGTGCGCTGGCCGTGGGTCGCGAAGTAATCCACCACGGAATCGGCGCCGCCCAGGTTGGAGAAGCTCAAACTGATGACGCGGAAGGTGTCTTCCATGCGCTTGCGTTCCTGCTCGTCCTCGGTTTGAGCGAAATCGTAGCCCACCGAGACCTTGTGATCCAGCAGGGCCACGAACCGATGCAGGGCGTCTTCGTAGAGCTCCTGCTTGTAGAAGGTCCAGCCGAGTTTATAAAGGGCCAGTTCGTAATAGAAGGAGCTCACACCGATATCGACGATGCTGGCATAAGCCTCCTCGGCATCCATGTAGCGGCGGCGCGTAAAGAAGTATTCGGCGCGCCGGAACTGGACTTCATCGATATAGCGCGAGCGCGGGTATTCGCGGATCAGACGGTCCATCACGGCCATTGCCTCCTCGGTCTGGCCGAGTTCCTCGCAGGCCCGGGACATCTGGTACAAAACCTGATCGTTGCGCTCGTACAGCGGATATTCTTTCAGCAGCTTGGTATAGAGGGCGATCGCCTCGCGGGCGCTGGCCCGCTCGAGATCGTCCGCGGCCCCGGGCAATTCGTTCCCGGCGAATGCGGCTTCCGGTATGGGTTGAGCCTGGGCGGCGCGCTTCTCGAACTCCGCCTGCGACTCGCGCTCCCCGGCTGCGGCAGGCGCCAGACGCCCCTTTTCCAGGGGTGAAGTTGTTTTCACGCGTTCGGGCCCCGTCAGCGCCGCTGTGCCGCCTGCCCCGGGGAGGGGTTGCGCGGCGCCGGCAGCAACGCCCGCATCGCGGCGCTTCGCGGTGGCATGCGCCGTCGCCGCGCGCTGCGCTTCACTGCGGGCCGGGGGTTCGATGCCTTCGGTCAGCGTGCCGTATTCCTTTTCGATTTTCAGATCGGCCAGGCGCCGGATGGCTTCGGGCGTCAGGGCGGACTCGGGTGTTTCCGCGAGAAAGCGGTGATAGCCCTGCATCGCCTTGTCGAGCCCGCCTTCGATCTGCTCTTCCTTGACCTCGATGCGGACATGGCGCAGCCCGCCGATCGTATCCCGGCCGCCCACCGACTGGCACGCGGCCAGCGACAAAACAACCAGCAGCGGAACAAGACAGCGCAAGCGTGTCATGGCGCCACCTCCGGCCGGGCCTGGGCGCGGGTGGCCCGGTCATAGCTGTCCGCCATGGCGAAGCGCGCCTTGATCTGAAAATCTTCGAGCCGTTCGCGGCGCCGGGTCAGTTCATTGACGGCCATGGTTTCCAGCATGTGCCCCTGACGGGCCATCAGCGTGTTCACTTTTTCCTGCGCCGTCCGGACCGCGGACCGCTGCCGGCGGATGCCATCGTCGTAGCCTTCGCAGCTCTGGGTCGCGGCCTGGCGGGTGCGCACGAAACGGCTGTACTGGGTCTGGAGCATATCGATTTCGGTGTTCAGATCGCGCAGGTTGCGGTGCGCTTCGGTCAGGCGGCGGTCGTAATCGGCGTGGATGTTCCAATGCAGCACGCCGCGCAGGCGGCGCAAGCGATCTTTGAGATCCTGCGGCGCGGCGTCCGCGGCGGCCAGCCCGCGTTCCAGGCGGGCGATCTGCTGGCCCACAATCCGCTCTTCCGCCGTGGCCAGGTAATCGGGCCGCGGCGCCACCAGCATGGCCTCGAGGCGCTGGGCGATGCGGTCCCGCTGCATCAGGCGCAGCCGCATCTGGGAGTCGAGCCGCCGGAACTCGCGGTCGACCGCCGGCAGCAGCGGCCGATAGTATTCCCGGCGCTTCTGGATGATCTCTTCGTAGGCCGCAAGATCTGTTTCCCAAGTGGTCAACCGCTTGCGCAGTTCTTCCAGATCGAGATAGTTCTTGAGCGATTCCTGGAAATCGTGGGAGGCCATCAACTCCAGCAGATAATAAGTTTCGGGCGTTTGCGGCAGCATGCGCAGCTTGACCACCCAATTCGCGTCCTGCTTGAGCTCTTCGCGCGTCAGGGCGCGCAGGAAGTGCCCCTCGCGGATGCTCTTGATGGAAGCACCGAGCTTGTCGATTTCGAGGCCGAACTTTTCCAGCGCGCTGCCGTACAAAAGGGCGGCCTTGCTGTGCACGTTCAGCTTGCCGTAGGCATACGGCAGGGCGAGCAGGCCTTCCTGCACTGCGGCGTCGGTCACTTCGCGGGTGGCCAGGATGCTCCAGGGCACCAGCGAGCGGTCGAAGTGCTCCTCGAATGCAGCCGCCCAGCCCGAACTGAGCAGGGCCTGGTTGGAGAAGGGGCCGCTCAAGCGCACCCGGTCGAGTATCTGCTTGGCCGGTTCGAGCCTGCGTTCTTCGAGCAGTTTCGAGCCGAGTACGAGGTTCGCCTTGTCCCGTATGGCCTGCGTGGCGGGGCCGGGACCGGAGATCTGGCCGGTACGGTCGAGGAACTGGCGGCCCTCCAGCTCCTTGCCGTCCTTGAGCAGCGCGATGCCCAGGTTGTACGAACTGAACCCCTCCAGGCCTTCGGCGTTCTGGAGCGTTTTCAGGATTTCGGCGGCTTCGCTGAAACGGCCGTTGGCCATCAGGATCTGGGCGTGCAGGAAGGCCGCCTCTTCCCGGATGCCGGGCGCAATTGCGCCGCGGATCCGTTCGACGGCATGCAGGGCGCTGACCGGCTGGTCTTTCTGGAAGTAAATCCGCGCCAGCCGGAAAATGGCATCGTTGCGCACCGCCTCCTCCACGTTGCCCTCGATCACCCGCACGATGGCCCGGCCGGCGCGATGGTGCATGCGGTAGGCCAGTTCGAAATCGCCCACGGCAAACTCGGCGTGGTTGATGTGGTAGAAAAGAGAGTCGAGTTCGGGTTCGTCCAGACCGTGGTGCTGGGCCAGTTCGACATCCAGCCGGGCGACCGCATCGAACCACTCCCCCTGCCGGGCATAATACAGCGCTTCGCCGAAGTAGAGATCCCGGAGCTCAGGCGAAGATGTCTTGCCGGCCGCCAGGGCTTCGGCCGCGAGCAGGATCCAGATGAGATGAAACAGCAGCCTGAACATGGGCTATCGTTCCTTGAAATGAATCTCGCCGGAGGACAGCGAGACTTCGACGATTTTCGGCCCCACATCCTTGATCAGCGTGAACTGCGCGGTTTGCTGCATGTCCCCGCCGCCTGCGTATTTTCCGTTCATGCTGACCGTCAGGTCGTGGCCGCCGCTGCGGATGTTGCCGGTATAGATGCGTTGCACACCGCCCTTCTGCAGGGCTTCGAGTTCTTTGAATGTGTACAGATGCGTCGCCACCGGCGTGCCGCCCAGACGGATCTCGACGGCATCCAGGCGGAACGTTTCGCCCTTGGCCAGCGAGACGAATACCGCGATTTGCGTACCGGACGGATAGAGCAGCTTTTCTTCGAGCTGGCCCAGCTCCGCGGCGATGGCCAGAACGTCCGATTTGATCTCCTGAACCTGTTCGTCCAATCCCTTGATCTGCTCTCTGGAGACTTCCTGCGCGTAAGCCGCGGAACTCAGGAGCACGACCATCACGATGTTCAGAATTCTTGAAATGCTTCGCATGCGACACCTTCCATCAAGCATTGGAACGATCTTTCCCCAGCCGGCTCATATCTTCCCGATCAGGTTGATGAAGAACCCCTGGTGGCGGTAGTCCAGCTGGGTCAGATCGTCCGAAAAATCGCTGAAGTTGTAGCCGACGCCCACCTTGAGGTGATTGCCCAGGTGGCGGTACAACCCGACCAGGAATCCGCTGCGGCGGTCCTGGGCGTCGGGCAGGTCGAGCAGGCGCGCCTCGAACAGAGCGTCCCAGCGGTGGATGAAATGCCAATCCGCGCGCAGCACGTACAGATGGGCGCGGCTGTCGAAGAACTCCGGGTCCTCCCGGTCCATGGCTACCTGGCCGTGGCGATAGGCGTACTTGCCGCCCACGGTCCAGCGCGCCGTCAGGTCGTACATCGCGTCCAGGGCGAAGATGTGGCTGCGCTGGATGAAGTCGGCGGCCGCACCGCCGCCCGTCACCTGGTCGGGGGCCGGGACATTGTAAAAGTAGGTGTATTTGAGCAGTGCGTTCAGGCGGTCGTGGGCAACCGGCCGGAAGGCGTATCCCAGAACCGCTTCGGTATAGTCGCCGTCGTAGGACTCCCCCAGGTCGCTTTTGCTCTCGGCATGATTGAGCTTGCCAACGAGCCGCCAGTCCTCGGAAACCTGGTATTTGAAGCTGTTCTTCCACAACCAGCTGGTGCGCTTGACGAAGCTCTCGTCCGGCTGTTCGGCGTCATCCACCCGGTACTCCAGGCCGCTGGCGAGCGTGAAGTCGCCGAAGGCGTAGCCGGCATTCAGCCCCAGGGCCTGGCGCTTGATCTCGGCGGCGGTTTCATGGTCCTTGAGCGTGCCGAAGTCCAGGTTGGCGCCGAAATTGAGGCGGTCGAAGGCCGCGAGTTCCACACCGGTGGCGTGCATCAACCCGGTGGGCACATCGCCGTGGGTGTACCGCTCTTCGAGGTAGACGCTGGCGTTGTCCGAATAGCGGGTGCGGAATCCCGAGGCCATGTTGCCCTTGCGGGCCAGGACGCCGTTGTCCGTGCGCTCGTTTTCGAGGGTGTAATTCTCGTAAATGGTGGTTCGGTCCGAATAGAGATACTCGGTGCCGAGCCGGCCGCCCAGTCCCTGATCGCCGTCCGAAATCTCGCCCACGGCGTTGAAGCGCTCGGTCAGGCGGAAACTGCCGCCCAGCCCGATCCGTCCGTTGTCCTCACGGTCGCCGCTTTTCTGGACGGTCTCCTGAACGAAGCCGTAGGTGGTCCAGCGCGCCCGGGAGTCGTACAGCAGCTTCGCCACGGCATCCGTGCTGTCGCCCTCTTCCTGGGTTTCGGGTACGATCGGCGAGTTGTCTTCGCGGCTGTCGCGGCGCACGCCCGAACTCAGGGTCCAGTGCTCGCCCATGCGGTAGTCGATGTTCAGTTCGCCGTTTTCCGTCTCCAGGCCGTTGTCTTCGATCGAACGGTCCGCCTTCAGGCGCGCCGTCAGCTGCTCGGTCAACGGCAACACCGCCGTGCCGCCGAACTGGGTCTGGTCGTTGGTGGTGGTCAAACCAGGGGCCGAGTAGCCGGCTTCGAGCGTCTGGTGATAAAAAGTGATCTGCCCCCGCCCGGCGTCGAACAGGTCCTTCAACCCCAGGCTGCCGTCGACGCGCAGAGCGGAGGCTTCGATTTCGGTGTCTTCGAAATCGTCCTGGGCCGCGAAATTGTAACCGCCGTCGATGGAAGTGGCCCCGATCACGCCCGGTCCCCGGGTACGCGCCGTTTCCAGCTTGAGCCATGACTCCGCCGACTTGCGCAGGGTCACATCGGCGCCGTTCAGGCTGTTGTCGATGTCGGCATCCTCTTCGCTGAGCGTGACGCCCAGCTTGACCCAGTCGCCGAGCCAGTAGTGCATCCGGCCGCCGCTGACCAGCGTGTCCGGATCCTCGAAGCCGGGCGTAAATTCGTAGCGCACCACCAGGTAGACCGGATTGCCGCTGATTGCGCCGTCGCTGACCAGCATACCGTCTTCGGCGGTCGCCGCAAGCGGTTCGGCCAGCAGAATGCGGCCCTGGATATAGTCGATATCGAAATCGAGCACCGGCGCCAGGTTCTTGACGGCCAGCACCATCCCCGAGTCCTTGTCGCGCACTTCGATGCGCACGCTCTCCGAACCTTCCAGGATATCCTGGCGGCGCAGGTAGTACAGCGAACCGTTGGTTCCGCGGAATTCGTCGCGGCCCGCCACGGTGCCGGGATCCGCGCCGAAACCGTCCACCATGAAGCGCGTTTCGCCGAAACCGGTGGTTTCGCGGCTCTGGTAGTGCAGGTTGGCGCCGTACAATCCCCGGTCCACGTGGGCCAGATCGGTGTCGGTGTAGTCGATCTTGAAGTTGCCCCACATGCCGTACGTGTCGTCTTTCTTGGCCTTGACGTAGAACTTGCCGCTGGTGGGCGCATCTTCGGCGACGGTGCTGTCATCGCCGAAAGTGGGATAGTGATAGTCCGGGTCCATGCGCCGGAAGAGCGCATCGGGAGACTTGTCCATGAAGTTGGAGAAGATCTCGTCCAGCGGGCCCTCGCGGGTATCGGCGCTGGCCGTGAGGCCCCAGCCGTTTCGGAAGCGGCCGTTCGAATAGAAGGCCAGGCGGCCCGACAGGCTCGAATCTTCGCTGTAGCGCGGCTGGTCGGGCGCCAGCAGGTCGGCCGGACCGTCGGTCTTCTGGCCCGAAAGGGTCAGGTCGGCGATCCCCACCGTAAACCAGTCGCCCTGCTCGAGGCTCAGGTCGCGCAAAAACAGTTCGCCGTTTCCGAACGTGTCCAGAACGGCCACCTCGACGGTGTGGATGCCTTCGGGCAGAATCACCTCGGCGACGAAATCGCCCTTGCCGTCTACAGGCACGGCATAACCGGCCATCCAGACGCCGTGCCCTTCGGGAATCGCCGTGCCGTGTGCCTGTACCGTGCCGCCGCGAAGCGGGATGTTCTGCACGGCGATGCGGCTCTCGCCGTAGCCGGCCAGCAGTTCCTTTTCGAGATCCGCATCGTCCGTCGCCTCGACCTGATCGATGACCCACAGCGGCTGGCTGCCGGTTTCGTCGAAAAGCCCGTGCGCGCCGTAGACCCGGGCGACATACTGCAGCTTGCGCCGCGGCGCGTCGAAGGCGTCGAAATCGGCCTCCCACCGGGCGTTGCCGTCGGCGTCGACGGGCACCACGGCCAGGGGGAGATCGCGCACCGACTGGGCCTCCTCGAAAATCCGGACCTCCGCCCGCTCGATGAAACTGTGATAGTTGGTGTAAAGGCGGAAGTGCACCAGGTTCTCGGCGAACGGGGTGTCGGCCAGGTCCTGATAGCGCACCGCACGCGGCCAGGCAGTGACATTCAGCCGCGGCACGAGCTTGAGGGTATCGTGTTTGAACTGGATGCTGGCCTTTTCGAGCGCCACGTCGAGGCAGCGCTGGATGTCCGAACTGCATTTGCCCGGGTCGTCGAGCGGCTTGCCGTCGACCGTGATGCGCATGAGATTCAGGGCAAACGGGTCGGCCGTCTGCACTTCGCGGGTCAACGGGGTGATTTCAACACCCTCGTAGTCATCGAGAATGACCGCCTCGTCGTAGACCACCTGCACTTCGACCCGCGAGGTGTCCGAGGCGACGAATCCGGCATTGACCACATCCGCCGACTGGACGTAACCGCGGCCGTCGAATTCGGCCTGTTCCTCGGCCAGGCCCATTTTCTCGCGCACGGCGGCCATCGCGCGGCGGGCGCGCGCCATGGAAAGGCCGATGTCATCCCCGTAGACCGCGGCGGTGCGGCGGTCCAGGCGTTTGTTGCCCGTGTATCCGGTAAAACGCAGCCGCACATTGGCCTTGCCCGCCACCTCATCCATCACTTGGCGCAGCCGGTCCGCATAGCCGGGCGGCACCACCGGCCCGCCGTTTGCGAACAGGATCGGATCGAGTCCGCCGGAGGGCGGTTCGTAGACGCGGGTCACGGTTTCGGCGCCGGCCGCGTCCGGGCAGATCTGCGGTTCGTCGGGCAGGTCCTGCAGCGCATCGTCGTGCCAGAATTCCACTTCGACGCGCCGGTTCAGGGCGCGCCCCTGTTGGGTGTCGTTGGAGGCCAGCGGCTGGGCGGCGCCGCGGCCCTCGCTTTCAATCGCCGTATTGTCCAGATCCAGCGCCTCCTGAACGGCCAGTGATACCCGGCGGGCGACCGCCTTGGAGAACCCGGTCTTGTCGCCGTATATGCGTGCCTCGCGCCCGTCCAGCGGGATGTCGTCGGTATAGGCGGTAAATTTGATGACCACATTCTGCTTGAGGCCCAGATCGCCCAGCGCCTGGCGGATCTGCTGCACGAAATCGGCCGGCACGTCCGACATGCCCTCCGTGTAGCGCAGCGGCGCGATCAGGTTCTTGACCCGCGCCCGGTGGGCATGTCCTTCCTTGTAGCGCAGTTTGCAGACCGTTTCGGTCCGGCAGACTTTGATGCGATTGACTTCGCGCGGCACGATGACTTCTTTTTCGACCTGCTTCTCGGTGATTTCATCGTACCAGACCTGTACTTCAACCCGCCGGTTGAGCTGCCGGCCGCGTTCGGTCGCATTGTCGGAAACGGGCTGGCTGTCGCCCAGGCCTTCGTAAGAAATCGCTTCGGGCGGCAGGTTCAAGGCCCGCTGGCAATATTCGGCGGCCGTGCCCGCCCGCTCGCGCGACAGGCCGACGTTGTCGCCGTACTGCCGGGCGAGTTCCGGGCTGAGCGGCAGCGAATCGGCATGGCCGATAAAGTGCAGCCGCACATTGATGCGCCCGCGCATGCTGTCGAGCACCTTGCGCAAAAGCGCGAGATATTCTTCCGGGATCTCCGCTTCGCCGAGTCCGAAGTGGATGGGGGGAACCAGGTTGTCGACTTTGATGGTTTTTACTTCCGCTTCCACCGCTTCGTGCACTTCCGTGAGGTCGCCTTCGTCTTCATCGAATACAGCCGGATCGTGGACCCAGGGCGTCGGCGTCTGGTCGGCGGGCAAATGGGTCTCGACCGACGCGCCGCGCTCCGCCGTTTCCCTGACCTGCGCAAAACCCGGCGCACCTGCCGCAAAGACGAAAGCCAGACTCAATGCGGCGATCCAGCGCCTGGGCGCGGATGGCGGCCGGCGCTCCGGCCTGCCGTGCTCCGCACGCGGACGCAGCATGCCTTCTTTCCGCGGACAAGAACGCGGGCCTGTACAGGATATCCACAAGGTCGGAAGCATAAGTTTCATTTCTTACCGCCGTCCGCCGACCGGGGCACCGCGGCGCCAGAAAACCTCGGTTTCAATATCCAGCCGGTAGTGCTCATCGTACCGGTTCCACTGCCGGGAGATTTCTTCTTTCAGAGCCTCCAGCCGCTCGCGGACGAGCCCTTCGCGTTCGAGGTCGGCGAGGTAGGATAGCGACAGTACCGAGGGCGCTTTCTTCAGCTCGGCCAGCAGGGCGTCGATTTTAGGCGCCCACTGCAAGCGCAGCTCGGTGGTGCCCGGTTCGAAGGCGCCGTCGGCGATGTCGATGCGCACCACGCGGTGAATGGCCGCTCCGAAATTGAAGCGCAGCATCTTGCCGCGGGTGGCGCGCTGGACGCGCGGGTTTTCGGTGGTCAGACGATAGCCCGTGGGTAGACTGCGTTCGTCGAGCTTGAGGATGAAGTTGCTGCCGCGGTCCTGGTCGGGCACGGCCGCGCAGGTGATGTGAAAACGGCCGTGGGCGTCTGTGGTGGCGATCAGGCCGCGCGCCGTGACCACGCGCACGCCGGGCAGGCCGTGCTCGCCATCTGCCTGACGGCCGTCCAGATCGCGGTCGTCGAATACCTTGCCGATGATATCCGTGCAGTCGAAGGTCGGATCGGGCACCACCCGCACGGTGGCGTTGGCTTCCCCCGACAGCATGGCGCGCGTGATGCTGTTGTGCACATAGGCCCGGTTGACATACTCGCCCTCGGCGACGCCGGAACCCACCACCAGCAGGAACTTGAGCGTGTACCTGGTGTTGACCTGAAGTTCGAGCCCGTCCCAGAAGAGTTCGCGTCCACTGACGCGGGGTTCGAGCGGATGCCCCTCCATGCGGGCCGACCCTTCCACATACTTGAAGCCCGGCGGCAGGCGGTCGACGATGCCCACATCGTAGAGCGGCACCCCGAGGATGTTGGTCACGGTGATCGTATAGGGTACAAGGGCGCTGCGGGTCACGTTGACCATGGCGGCGATCTTGGTGATGGCCACCGCGCCGTCCAGGACCGGATCGATGGGAATGGGGTTGTTGAAGATCTGACTGTGACCGGGCACATGCCCGTTGCCCAAGGTCAGGTGCAGATAATGCGTCGTGCCGGCGGTCCGCGGCGGCACCGAAGCCGGCGGCGCCAGGGCCGAAGCGGTGGCCTCGCAGTACTCGGCGGTGGCCGGGACCGCATCGGCCGCGCTCCCGGGGCAGGCCGGGATGGAAAAAGCGGGGGTGGCGGCACTCGCGGCCGGCGGAATCACCTGGGACGGCCCTGCGGTATAACCGGTGGCCGGGGGGGTCACCTCGATCAGGTAATCGCCGCCCGCCGGGCAGGAACCATTGCTGAAATTCAGGTCGAACTTGTAGAAGCCGTCCGCGGCGATCACCTGGTTCTGCTGCAGCGGGTCGTCGAAGCAGGCATTCGGCAGCGCCGCACCGGTCGCGGCGTTCAGCAGCCGCACGCTGGCGCCGGCCACGGGCGCGCGCACGACTGCGTTATAGACGGTGCCATTGGGCCACAGGGGAAGATTCAGATTGAGGATGTTGGCGCCCGAGGCCACCTCGATGGCGCTGATGCGCTGAGGACCGTTGGTGAATACCGAGTCGGCCTGTCCCATCGAGGCGGTATTCGGCCCCGCGCCCGGTGCCCGGAAGCGTATTTCATACAATTGGCCGGTGCCGGCGTTGGGAACGATCCCGCTGAACCGGTAGAGACCGGTCTCGGCGGTGGTGACGGTCGCCACGAGCTGACCGGCGCGGTACAGCTCTACGCTCCAGTCGGCCAGGCTGCGCTCGGTGCTGTCACAAAGCTTGTCGAGATCGGCGTCGTGCCAGACCATGCCGTTGAAGCTGGTGCTGCCCGGCGTGCCGCCCACATCGATCGACACACTGGCCGCGGCGCTCTGCGTGGGACTGCCCCAATGCGCTTCGCCGGTATTGGTGATCGTGGTTCCGAGGGCGAGCCCGGCATTGATCTGCACGCGGAAGCGCAGGACGAGGCCCGCGCCCGGCGCGAGGTCGCCGTAGACGGCACCGTAGTTCGCGGTGAGCACCCCGCCGGCGTAGAAGATCCCGGCGGTGCTGCCGTTGAGGCCCGCCGAATCGGCGACATAGGTCACCTGATCGCCCAGCGGCGGGTTCAAATTATCCGTCAGCACCACGTAGGACGCCGGCAGGCTGGCGACATTGACCGCGCGGATCACATACTCCAGTTGTCCGCCGGCTTCGGCTGCGCCGCCCCCGACGACCGCCACTTCCTTGGTCACGGTGAGCAGCTGCACCGCGCCCACCACCACGATCGTCGGCTGGCTGCCGTTGGCGGGCACGCCGTCGGCATCGGTGAGCGCCTGGGGCAGCTCGAGGCTGTCGATCCGGCCCTGGTTGCGGATCAGGGTGCCGGTCGGAACCCCGGCGTTGACCCGCACCAGGAAGGTCACCGTGGCGCTGCGGCCGCCCGAAACGATGCCGGCGCCCGGCCCGTCCGCCGATTGGACCGCAAGGCCGGCGGCCAGCGGGAATGCGCCGCCGTCCGGTCCCGGGGAGACGCCGTTCAGGCGCAGGGAGTCGGCGATATAGGTGGTACCGGCCGGCACGCCGTCGGCGAGCGTCACGCCGGTGGCGGGGATTGCGCCGAAGTTGCTGATGACGATGGTATAGCGCAGCGCGTCGCCCGGATCGACGACGCCCGACGTACCGAGATCCTCGTCGATCTGCACCGTTTTATGTCCATACAGGTACGGCAGGTTGCCCACGATGGTGCAGGTGGGATCGTCCGGGACCGGCGTCGCCGGATCGTCGGAGGGTTGCTCGGGCTGCGGGCCGCTTTGCTCGCCGCGGCCGCCGACGAACCCCTGGTTGCAGATGACCAGGCCGTCCATGACGTCCGGATCGACGGTCACCACGAAGGAGACCGTGGCCGCGCTGGCGGCGCCCCGGGCGGCATCGGCGCGCAGGAATCCGGCGGTGGCGTTTTCCGGCGCATTGACCGCGATGCCGGCATGCAGC
>JAEYRZ010000090.1 GCA_023435265.1 Pseudomonadota bacterium | reverse complement strand
CCGGACGACCGACTTGAAGACGGGAGCCTGCTGCACCTTTTCCAGCCTGTCGCGGGGGGCTGACTGCGGGCTAGGTCCGAGAGATCCTCCGCGCCTGCCGCGCGCCGGGCCAGTTGACCAGATAAATGCCGGCCGCCACCAGCACAAGGGCGGCCCAAAGGGCCCAGCCCACCGGTTCATGGAGCAGCAGCGCGCCGAACAGGACTCCGAAAAGCGGTGTCAGGAAAATGAACGCGGCCAGCTGCGACGCGGGATAGGTCATAATCAGCCAGAACCACAGAAGATAGGTGATAAAGGCCACCCAGACGATCTGATACAGCAGGCAGGCGACGATCAGCGGCGTCAGGCGAATAATTCCCGGCTCTCCGGACAGCCACGAAAGCAGCGGCAGCATCAGCGCCGAGACGCCCAGCTGGTAGAGCAGAGCCTTGGCCGGCGTGATGCGGGCAAGCGGGGTCGCTTTGAGCATGATGGTGACCACGGCCCACAGGAGGGCGCCGCCCACCATCATGATATCGCCCGACAGCATGCGGGAGTCGGAGCCGCTCAGGGACTCGCTGAAGGCTGCCACGATGCCGCCGAAGGCGCAGCCCAGACCCAGCACCTGGATCAGCGCCAAGCGTTCTCCCGGTATAAAGAGCATCACCCCCAAAGCGGTGAAAAATGGCATCGTGTAGAGAAAGACGACCGCACGCGAGGCGCTCGTCAGTGCCAGACCCCGATAAATCAGCAGAAATTCAAAAGTGAAGAGCATCCCGGCGGCCAGTCCCCACAAGAGCGTCCCGTCCTTCTGGAATATGGTCTGGCGCCGCGTGGCCATCCACAACCAGATTAAAACGGTCGCGCCGATCGAGCGCAAACCGCCCTGCAGCAACGGCGAAATGCCTTCATTGGTATACTTGATGGTCACCTGCTGCAAACCCCAGCTCGCGCACAGCAGGACCAGCACCAGCATGGCGGTGAGATCGAGCCGGGATCGAGGCAGGCCCGCCTCCGCGTTCGGTGTACCGGCACCGAGGTCTTGCCTGCTGATCGGATCATTTTTGTCCAATGTACATCGCTCCAGGTCGGGGGATCACCCGTGCAAGGCCTTCCCGGCGGATTTGAGGGCGGCTTCGCCCATGATCTCGGCCAGCGTTGGATGGGCGTGGATGGTATCCGCCAGTTCGTGGATGGTATAGCCTTTGGTCACCGCCAGGGTGGCTTCGGCAATCAGATCGGTGGCCTGGGGACCAATAAAATGCGCCCCCAGAAGTCGGCCGCTGTGCGCTTCGAACACGATCTTGGCCTCGCCGGCCAATTCACCCAGGACCTGGGCCTTGCCGATAATGCGGAACAGCACCGTTTCCGAGCGCGCATCGAGGCCGGCGGTGTGCGCCTGCGCTTCCGAGAGACCTACCGCGGCCACCTCGGGCATGGTGAAAATCGCCGAGGGCACCGCATCGTATCGCATGACCTGATCGGCTCCCAGCGCGTTTTCAGCGGCAATGCGGCCTTCGGTCGAGGCCACATGGGCCAGCATGACCTTTTGAGGTCCCAAAATGTCGCCGATGGCATAAACACCCGGAATGCTGGTCCGCAGTCCGGCATCCGCGTCGATCCACCCTTGCGGGCTGCACTGCAGCCCCAGTTGGTCGAGGCCCAGGCCGGCCGTGTCCGGCCGCCGGCCGATGCACACCAGCATCCGGTCTGCATGCAGGTGTTGCCCCGGACCTTCGCCGTTCAGGGGGGCGGCCGTCACGTCGATTCCGTTTGCGCTCGAGGCGGCCCGGTTCACGCCATGTCCCAGCAGCACTCGGATCTTGCGCTTTTTCATTTCGCGCAGAAGGACCTTGGAGCAATCCGCATCGATCGACGGCAGCGGCAGCAACCGGTCCAGAGCCTCCACCATGGTCACCCGGCAACCCATTGCCGAGAGAATGCAAGCGAATTCACAGCCGATGACGCCGCCGCCGACAATCAGCAGCGATTCGGGGAGGGCCGGCAGGTCGAGGGCATGATCGCTGGAGATGACGGTGCGGCCGTCGAAGGGGATCCCCGGCAGGGCTGCCGGGATCGTGCCCGCTGCAATAATCAGCCGCTCCCATTCGATTATCCGATGCCCGCCGCCATCCTCGGTCACAGCGATTCGGCCCGGCCCGGCGATATGCGCCGTGCCCCTGACCAGCGTGACCCCATGGCGGTGGAGCAGATGCGCAATCCCCTCGGATTGAGTCTGGATAATGCGCCGTTTGCGTGCCATGAGGGCCGCCAGATCGATGCCCGCCGCACCTTCCAGGCGGATGCCGAATTGATCGGCCTGCTGGATGCGTCCGAACAGTTCGGCCGAAGTCTTCAGGACCTTGGACGGGATACATCCACGATGGAGGCATGTCCCTCCGATGCCTTCCTTTTCGACCAGGCACACGCGGGCGCCGAGTTGGGCCGCCCTGGCCGCAGCCGCATAACCGCCCGGGCCGGCTCCGATCACTGCAATGCGGACTGTCATCGCGATCACCTTTCTTCAAATCGCTCAGGTCGGAAAAATTTGACACCCAGTTATGAGAGTATGATGGTATTTGGCAAGCAAAATCCGCCACCACCGCGGAAACGGCAGCAAGAACGCCAAATGGAAGAACGGGTGCTGATAAAATCAATTTCCAGTCGCCGTTGTGATCTATAAGTTAATTTTTAATTTACTTTTTGACTATTCAATCAGTTTTCATTACACTTCGCCTTAATCCAGATCGTATACTTCCGCTTGCGCAACGCAGGCCTGTGGTTCGTTTCTGAGCCGGAACCGGAAAGGCCGGCGAAGCAGGTCCTTCAAAGGAGGTTACCATGCCCGAACCCCGGAAAACCCCGCTGCACTCCTGGCACTGCGACCATCATGCCCAGATGGCCGTGTTCGGCGGCTACAGCATGCCGATGTGGTATGCTTCCGCCAAGGACGAACACCTGGCCGTACTCACCCGGGCCGGCCTGTTCGACACGTGCCATATGGCGGTGCTCACCCTGCAGGGGCCGGATGCGTACGACCTGCTGCAATACTGCTTCACCAAAGACTTGAAGGCCTGCTGCGGGCCGCGCCAGGAGGCTTTGACCGAGGGACGCTGCGTCTATGGCGCCTTTCTCGACGCACAGGGCCACGTCATCGACGATGCGATTGTATTCATGCTGGGCGGATCCGAGTACATGGTGGTGGTCAACGCGGGCATGGGCGCTCCAGTGGCCGCGCATCTCGGGCGGCACAAGGGAGACCGCCGGCTGACCATCACGGACTGGACCGACCGCCTGGGCAAAATCGACGTGCAGGGCCCCCTTTCGGTGCGCATGCTGCAATCGCTGTTGAAAGATCCCGATCAGGTCTTCAGCCATCTTCCTTATTTCGCATTCAAGGGCGACTTCCGGTCGGATGGCGGCCGGACGCCGGTTGCGTTTAAAAACGGCACCAGCGCCCTTGTGTCGCGGACGGGATATACAGGAGAGATCGGCTTTGAACTGTTCTGCCCGCTCGATCAAGCCGGCCGTCTATGGGAAACATTACTGGAAGCCGGCCGTCCGTCCGGGGTGACGGCCTGCGGTTTGGCGGCCCGTGATTCACTGCGCGCCGGGGCGGTGCTGCCGCTGTCGCATCAGGATATCGGCCATTGGCCTTTCGTCCGCCATCCCTGGCCGTTTGCGCTGCCCTACGCGCCCGATCAGCGCCGTTTCACCAAATCGTTCATCGGTGACCAGGCGCTGCTGAACGCTCAGGATGCGCCGTATACGCTGCCCTTCGTGGGTTACGACGCCCGCAAGGTGGCCGCCGATTCGGCCGCGGTGAAGACCCGCGACGGACGGACGATCGGCAAGGTGCTGACCTGCACCACGGACATGGCCATCGGGCGCCACGAGGGCGAGGTGTTCAGTATCGCCAGTCCTGATCGTCCGTCCGTCTGGATGCCCCGCGGCTTGTGCTGCGGTTTCGTTTATGTGCAGGAACCCATCGCGGCCGGCCAGCGGATTGCGCTGCACGATTCGCGACGGACCGTGGAAGTGCAGATCGTGGCCGATATCCGTCCGGCGCGCACGGCACGACGGCCGCTGAAGCACTTCATGAACCCCTGATGTGATCGGGGGAATAATCCGATCGGGGATTGCATTTTCAGCCGAAGCAGTTCACAATGGGCCCTGCTGAAAGAAACCTATTCTTCGCGCGGCCCCGAAAAACAACCGACCCGTCTCCCCAGGAATGCTTGCGAATCATTCGGCGATTTCACTGCACCCTCGAATCGCCGTAAGGCTACGATGACCTAATTAAGCAAAGGAGGACTCCATGAAAGAGATCCAAGACCTCAAGTTGCCCGAAGACGTTCGTTACAGCCAGGACCATGAATGGGCCCGTCGCGAAGGCGACCTCTTCGTCATCGGCATCAACGACTACGCCCAGGACCAGTTGGGGGACATCGTTTTCGTGGAGTTGCCTGAACAGGGCGCCAACTTCGAACAAGGCAGCGAGTTCGGGACCGTCGAGTCGGTCAAGGCGGTTTCCGAGTTGTTCATGCCGGTGGGCGGCGAGGTGGTGGCCGTCAACACCGCACTCGAGAACAGCCCCGAACTGGTCAACACCGATCCTTACGGCGCCGGGTGGATGCTGAAGATCAAACCGTCCGACGCGGCCGAATGGGATAAAATGATGGATCGGAAGGCTTATCTGGCGACCCTTCAGAAGTAATTGCCGCCGCAGGGCGCGCGCCGGCGTCCAGCGGCCATGCCCGGGCGAACGCAAGGACGACCCGGATTGCCTTTGCTTCGCCGAGGAAGTGAGGAGACGATGCGCTACTTACCCCACACCGAATCCGATATCGCCACGATGCTTGCGGCCGTAGGCGCCCGTACGCTGGACGATCTGTTCGCCGCCATACCGGCCGAGTGCCGCCGCACGGAGCCGCTCGCACTGCCTGCGCCGCTGAGTGAATGGGCCCTGGACCGCCACATGGACGTCTTGGCCGCCGCAACCGCCGCCGCGCCGGAGTACCTGCTGTTTCTGGGCGCCGGCAGCTATGACCATTTCATCCCGGAGATGAACAAACAACTCCTGCGGCGCGGCGAACTTTTCACCGCCTACACGCCGTACCAGCCTGAAGTGAGCCAGGGCACGCTGCAGGCCATATTCGAATATCAGACCCTGATAACGCGCCTCCTGGCCATGGAGGCGGCCAACGCCTCGATGTACGACGGGGCGTCGGCCCTTGCGGAGGCGCTGCTCATGGCCGTGCGGATCACCCGGCGCAAGCGCGTGGCACTCTCGCGCGCCGTTCATCCGCTTTACCGCCGCGTGGTGGAAACCTACTTCCGGCCGACCGGCTTCACGGTGACCGAGTTGGACTACGACGAAAACGGCCGCACCGATCTGTCCGCAGTCGGCGATCCGGCCGAATTGGCCGCGGTGGCCGTGCAATCGCCCAATTTCTTCGGCTGTGTGGAAGATCTCGCCGCAGTCGAAGCGGCGGTGCACGCCGATCCCAGGACACTGATGATCGTCGGCTTCACGGAACCGCTGGCGTTCGGTCTTTACAAAGCGCCGGGCAGCTACGGGGCCGACATCGTCTGCGGCGAAGGTCAGAGCCTGGGGATTCCCCGCTCTTTCGGCGGGCCGGCCCTGGGGGTCTTCGCCACCCGCGACAAGTATGTGCGCAATATGCCCGGGCGCCTGGTCGGGAAGACCGTCGACTTGTCCGGCGAACGCGGCTTCGTCCTGACCCTTTCCACACGCGAGCAGCATATCCGGCGCGAAAAGGCCACCAGCAACATCTGCTCCAACCAGGGATTGTGCGCCACGGCCGCGGCCATGTACATGGCCGCATTGGGGGGCACCGGTTTCCGGGATCTGGCCCGTTTGAACT
>JAEYRZ010000082.1 GCA_023435265.1 Pseudomonadota bacterium | reverse complement strand
GGGTGGAGCGGCGCATCATCACTGCATCGTTCATCGCCATCGTCCTGAGCGAGGCCGCCGATACCGAGGTCTATCACCGGCTCCTGAGACGCAGCTGGCTGCAGCGCGTCCTGGGGTCCAATCTGGTCAGCATTCCCGTGGACAGCGCCCTGTTCAACCTCATCGCCTTTGCCGGGGTGTTTGCGCCGGGCATGCTGGCGGCGGTCATATTCGGTGAGATCGTCACGAAGTTCGTCACCGGCGCCCTGGCGGCGCTGTGGCGCCGTTCGGCGTACCGCGATACCCAGCCACATGAAGAAGGAGTTGTTGAAAATGCGTAAGATTCTTTTCGGCTTGACGATCGTTCTGGCAATGGCGCTGACCGCCGGACCGGCTTGCGAAGTGCGGGCCGCGGAACTCAAGGTCGGCTTCGTCTACGTATCCCCCATCGGAGACGCGGGGTGGTCCTGGGCCCACGACCAGGGGCGCCTGGCTATTGAAGCCCTGCCCGGCGTCAGCACCGCATACGTGGAAGACATCGACGAGGGGCCGGACGCCGAGCGGGTCATCCTGAACATGGCGCGCAAGGGCTACGACCTGATCTTCGCCACCAGCTTCGGCTTCATGGACTCGATGCTCAAGGTGGCCAACCAGTTCCCGAAGACCACCTTCATGCACTGCTCGGGGTTCAAAACCGCTCCCAACATGGGCAACTACTTCGGACGCATCTACCAGCCCCGCTATCTCTCCGGCATGGTGGCCGGTTCGATGACCAAGACCAACATTCTGGGCTATGTGGCCGCGTTTCCCATCCCGGAAGTGATCCGCGGGATCAACGCCTTCACCCTCGGCGCGCAGTCCGTCAATCCCAAGGTGCAGGTGCGCGTGGTGTGGACCAAGACCTGGTACGATCCGGCCACCGAGAAGGAAGCGGCCAAGAGCCTGCTGGACGTGAACGCCGATGTGATCGCCCAGCACCAGGACTCGCCCGGGCCCCAGGAAGCCGCCCAGGAGCGCGGCGTTTACTCCGTCGGCTACAACTCGGATATGTCGGCTTTTGCGCCGCGCGCCCATTTGACCGCGGCGGTCTGGAACTGGGCGCCCTACTACCGGAAGGTCGTCCAGGAAGTTCAGAACAAAACGTGGAAGAATACCGCCGACTGGTGGGGCATGAAAGAAGGGATCGTCGGACTCGCCCCGTTCGGCTCCATGGTGCCGCAGGCCGTGCGCGACAAGGTCGAAGCTCGGAAGCAGGAGATCATCGAAGGCAAGGAAAGCATATTCGTTGGACCGATCAAGGATCAGAAGGGCGCCATCCAGATCCCGGAAGGCAGGACGGCCACGGATGAAGAACTGCTGGGCATGAAGTACTTCGTGCAGGGGATCGTCGGCACGCTGGAGTAGGATTGCCTCTTCTCACAAAGCCGTGGATCGAGCGATGCTTTCCATGCGCGTGCATAAACGGCAGGAGCCCCTGGGTTGGGGTTCCTGCTTTGTTTTGGCGGCTGCCCTGATTTTCTCGCTGGCCGTGAGCAGTCTGCTTCTGCGCATCCAGGGCAAGCCGGCCCTTTCCGGCATCTGGCTGCTGGTGCGCTCAGCCTTCTTCTCGGGCTACGCGCTGGAAGACTGCCTGATCAAGGCCGTGCCGATCTTCCTGTGCTCCCTGGGTGTGGCGATCGCGTTCCGCCTGCAGGTCTGGAACATCGGGGCCGAGGGGCAGTATGCGCTGGGCGCCGTGGGTGCGACCTGGGCTGCGCTGACCTTTCCCACAGGACCCGTATATGTTCTGCTGCCGCTGATGCTGCTGGCCGCCTCGGCCGCCGGGGGGCTGTGGGCACTCGTGCCGGCCTGGCTGAAAGTACGGATGCGGGCCAACGAGATCATCGTCACCCTGATGCTCAACTACATCGGCATTCTACTGCTGAACTACCTGGTCTACGGACCCTGGAAAGACCCGGCCAGCTTCGGTTTTCCCATGACCGAGAGTTTCGCCCCCGGCGCCGTGGTCGGCACGATCGGCAATACCCGCCTGCATTGGGGGCTTCTGGTCTGCGTCGCGGCAGGAACGGCCGTGTGGATTTTTTTCCGCTTCACACGCCTGGGTTACGAACTGCTGGCCGGCGGCGAAAATCCGCGCGCCGCGCGCTACGCCCGGCTGCCGTACAACCGGCTTGTGCTGCTCGCCATGGCCCTGTCGGGCATCCTGGCCGGCTGGGCCGGATTTCTGGAAAGCTCGGCCAATTTGAACCGGCTGCAGCCCAGCGTCATCGCCGGCTACGGCTACACCGCCATCGTGGTGGCCTGGCTGGCGCGGCTCAACCCCCTGCTGATCGGCACCGCCGCCTTCCTGCTGGCCGGGCTGCGGGTGGGCCTGGAGATCCTGCAGCTCGAACTCCAGGTCCCGGCCGCGTTCGGGGCCATCATCGAAGGCCTGATCCTGATCAGCGTGCTGGCCGGCGGTTTTTTCACGCGCTATCGCCTGGTGTTCGGGAGGCGCCCATGAACCTGGAATTCATGCTGGCCCTGCTGGCCGCCGCCGTGCAATCGGGAACGCCCATTCTCTTCGCCACCCTGGGCGAGATCGTGACCGAACGCGGCGGGATTCTCAACCTAGGGGTGGAGGGCATCATGGCCATGGGGGCGCTTGCGGCATTTGCCGTCGCTTCGTGGAGCGGCAGCCCGACGGCCGGCCTGCTGGCCGCCGGCATCTGCGGCGCCCTGCTGGCCGGCGTGCACGGGCTGGTCTGCCTGGGGTTCCAGGGCAACCAGGTGGTTTCGGGCCTGGCGCTCACGATTCTCGGCACGGGCCTGGCCAACTACCTGGGAACGCCGCTGGTGGGCGGCAGTGCACCCGGCTTTCAACCGCTTGCGGTGCCCCTTCTGGCGCAGATCCCCCTGCTGGGGCCGGTCTTCTTCCGACAGGACCTGCTGGTCTATGCCGGCATCGCAGCGGTGCCGCTCTTATGGTTTTATCTGAATGCCACACGATGGGGTCTGGGTCTGCGCGCTGCGGGTGAAAATCCTGAAGCCACGGCTGCGGCGGGGCTGCCCGCCGTCGGCCTGCGCTGGGTGGGCGTACTGTTCGGCGGCTGGCTGATGGGCTGGGGCGGTGCTTATCTCTCGCTGGCCTACACCCACTCCTGGACCAACGGGCTGACCGCCGGACGCGGCTGGATCGCCGTGGCCCTGGTGATTTTCGCCTTCTGGAAACCCCAGCGCGCCATGCTGGGCGCCTATTTGTTCGGCGGCGTCATGGCGTTTCAATTCCGGCTGCAGGCCATGGGCACGCATATTCCTTCATCGCTGTTGATGATGCTGCCTTATGCGCTGACCGTCGCGGTCCTGGTGCTTTCGTCGCGCAAAGGCGGCGGCGATGCGCCGGCCGCGCTCGGGATGAACATCGAACCGGCAGATTGACGATCTGCATGCATTGCGGAGGTAGAGCATGGCCGATAAAGCCAAGAACTTCCAGCGCACCTTTCCGGTCACCTGGGACCAGCTGCACCGCGACTCGCGCGCCCTTGCCTGGCGGCTGATGGACTTCGACTACTTCAAAGGCATCGTGGCCATTACACGCGGCGGGCTGGTGCCGGCCGCGATCGTGGCGCGCGAACTGGACATCCACCTGGTGGAGACGGTGTGCGTGAGCAGTTATGCCTGGCAGGACCAGAAGGGCGAGGTGGAGATTCTCAAACGCCTCGACATGGACGGCCAGGGATGGCTGTTGATCGACGACCTGGTGGATACCGGCGCGACCGCCAAGACCGTGCGGGACATGCTGCCCAGGGCGCATTTCGCTACGGTCTACGCCAAGCCCAAGGGGCGTCCTTTAGTGGACACCTACGTCACCGAGGTGAGCCAGGATACCTGGATTCTTTTTCCCTGGGATTCGGAAGCCCAGTTCGTGCAACCGCTCATCGACAGCGGCAGGGGCAGATAATGCCGCAGGCGATGCCGGAGAATACCGCACCTGTCATCCGGCTTGACGGGATCACCAAAGCGTTCGGCCGGTTGCGGGCCAACGACGATGTGCGCCTGACGATCCGCGCCGGCCGGGTCAAGGCCCTTTTGGGTGAAAACGGCGCCGGCAAGAGTACCCTGATGAGCATTCTGGCCGGCCGCCTTGCGCCCGACGCCGGCCGCATCGAAGTGGACGGCCGGCCTGTGGAGATCGCCTCGCCGCACGCCGCGCATCGCTTGGGCATCGGCATGGTCTACCAGCACTTCACGCTGATCGAGCGCATGAGCGTGGCCGAGAATGTGCTGCTGGGGCAGAGCGGGCTCGCCTGGCGGCTGAGGCCGCAGAAGATGCGCGAGCAGGTGGACGCCCTGGCGCGGCGCTTCGGCCTGCCGGTCGATCCGTCCGCGCTGATCCAGGACCTCTCCATGGGTGAACGCCAGCGCGTCGAAATTCTGAAACTGCTGCAGCGCGACTGCCGGGTGCTGATTTTCGACGAGCCGACCGCCGTGCTCACGCCCCCCGAAGCCGGGCAGCTCTTCCGAGCCTTCCGCCAGATGGCTGAGCAGGGGCGGGCCGTCGTCTTCATCAGCCACAAGCTGGACGAGGTGACGGCCGTGGCGGATGAAATCGCCGTGCTGCGCAAAGGCCGGGTGGTGGCGGAGATGGATGCCCCCGCGATCGGCAGCAAGGCCGATCTGGCGCGCAGGATGGTGGGCCGCGATGTGGTCTTCCAGATCGAGCGCGACCCGGTTCCTTTGCGCCAGGTCGTTCTGCGCACCGAAGGCTTGAGCGGCGACGGCCTCGAGCACATCGATCTCGCGGTGCGTCAG
This sequence comes from Pseudomonadota bacterium, assembly GCA_023435265.1. Lineage (GTDB taxonomy): Bacteria > Desulfobacterota > Desulfobacteria > Desulfobacterales > Desulfosarcinaceae > UBA2230. Next base: position 20,691 of record JAEYRZ010000082.1, on the reverse strand, counting down.
GGCGAGATCGTCAGCCTGGTCGGCGTGGCCGGAAACGGTCAAAAAGCCCTGGTCGAGGTCATCTGCGGGCTGCGGCCGCCGCGGCAGGGCATGGTGAGCCTCCTGGGGCGCGACTGGCGGGATTTTTACTCGGCGCACGACTGGGACGGCAATCTGGCCTACATTCCCGAAGACCGCCGCGGCCTGGCCGTCTGCGCCGGCATGCCGCTGACCGACAACTTTCTGCTGACCACCCGACAGGGATTTACACGCGGCCCCTGGCTGAGCCGCGGCCGGGCGCGCGCCAAGACCCGCGAACTGATGCAGACCTTCGGCGTCCAGCCGCCCAACCCGGATGCGCCGGCCCGCCAGCTCTCGGGCGGCAACCTGCAGAAGCTGGTTCTGGCGCGCGAGTTCTTCCGCCGCCCGCGCCTGATCGTGGCCGAACAGCCCACCCAGGGCCTCGACGTAGGCGCCGCCGAAGAGATCTGGCAGGTGCTGCTCAGGGCGCGCGAACGGGCCGGCATCCTGCTGGTCACCGGCGACCTCAACGAAGCGCTCTCCCTCTCCGACCGCATCGCGGTCATCTTCAACGGCCGCCTCATGGCCGACTTCGACGCCGACGACCGGACCATGGTCGACCGCATCGGCATGCTGATGGCCGGGCTGGGGCCTGAAGGCAGACAGGATACTTGAAAGATCAATTTTGCAATTGCTTCGGGCACACCTGAACCGTGCCACTGGACCCCACTGAATGCTCCTGGAAACTGCACTCGAACGGCAGCATCCTCAGCGTAATCCTCCCGCCAAATCGGTGTCAGCCGGACGCCATAGCAGGCCAACGCTTTATTGAAATCGCGCTCCGGGCCCGCACATTGGTTATATGAACGCTTCGGGAACGGGTCGAATCTCAACACTGATCTCAAGACTGGCGGCGGTATTGCGGCGGCACCGCTGGGCTGCGACGCTCGGGGTGCTGCTCGTTCTTTTCACCCTATTCTTCCTGCTCCTGCCATCCGGGATCCGCTGGGGGCTCGAAAAATGGATCGAGCACAACAGCCGGCTGCAGGCCGATATCGAAAACGTCGACTTCAACCTGTTCACCGGCAACCTGGTGATCGACTCGCTGGTGGCCGAACGACCGGAGCACGAGGCGGCGCTGCAGTGGGTGCGCGCTTCGTTCGAGATCGCCTGGCGCCCGATATGGCGCAAGCGGATCCGCCTGGACGACATCCGCGTGAACGATGCGGCGGTCAGCGTGGTCGAAACCCCGGACGGCGCTTTGTACGTGGGCGGCCTGCAGGTGCGCCGTGCCCGCGACGCGCCCCGTAACAAGTCCGGCGGCGGGTGGGAAATAGGCTTCGGGAGCATCGATCTCGATTCGGTCCGCGTGCGCTGGCGCACGCCCTCGGTCACGCGTGAAGCCCTGATCCACACGGCGCACCTCGACCCCATGCAGTCCTGGAACCCGGATGCCGCCGGCCGCTTTTCGGTTCGGATCGGTCTGGGGGGCGGCATTCTGGAGCTCGAGGGCAAGTCCAGACTGTATGCCGACAACCGCGAAGTCAGCGGCCGCCTGAAGGCCGAGGAAGTTCCGGTCGCCTGGCTGAATCCGCTCTTCCAGGAGGTGGAACAGGCGGCCGGCGCGGCAGATGCCGAAGGGGATTTCGCCGTCGCCTGGGGGAAAGGGGTGCGCGCCGCCTGGGAGGGACGGCTGGCGGTGGACGGGCTATCCGGCGCGGTGCGGCAGGCCAATCTTCGGCCGGCGGCGCTGACCTGGGACGGCGCCGTCGTCTACACCGGGGGCGGCGATGGCCGGCCGCCGGGAATCTCGGCCGCCGGGAGGCTCGGCGCCGAAAATGTGAACATCTCCGCCACCGGAGCCGGCCTGCGCGTGGAAACCGCCCGCCTGGAGCTGCAGGGACGATTCGCCCGTCCGGCAGCAGATGCCTATACCTGGGACGGCGGCGGCAGGGTGCAGGGCGCGCGGCTCACCCGTCTCCATGGAGACCGGTTGACGCTTGCCGCGGGAGAACTCGCCTTCGGGCCGTTGCAGGCCGCTGGAAACGATGCCCGGGTCCGAATCGAGGGCACTGTCGAAATCGAAGCGTTCTCCGGCGACACGCCGGACGTACGGTTCGAACCGATGGCCGTGCGCTGGCGGGGAACGGCGCAGATCAACCCTTCGCGGCAGTACGCGCTCGCCCTGGAGGGTGTGCTCGAGGCGGATCGTCTCGGCCTGGCGCTGCCTGAGGGCAACCGCAGCGTTTCGGCCCGCGCCCTTTCCATAAAGGGCGAGTTGCACCGCAACGCAGCCGAAGGACTGACGCTTTCCGGCAGCGGCGGGAGGGTCGATCAGCTTGTGATCGCTCAAGCAGACAGTGCGCGGCCGCTGGCTTCCGCCCGCCGCGCAACCTTCGCTGAAGCGCGCGTCACGTCTCAAACCATACGGATCACCGGGGTGCGGATCGAGGCCCTCGAAATGGACGGCCGCGCGCAGGCGTCCGCCGGGCTGCCGGACTCCTTGTTCGCTGCGCAGGGCCTCGACTTCGATTCGCTGCATGTTTCCCCCGGCGCGCGGCACGTGCGCGTGAACCAGCTCGATGTGAGCGGATTGGACGCCGTCCTGATGCGGAACGAAAAAGGCCGCTTCGCCGGACTGCCCGGTTCCGAGGAGAGGGCCGGGCCCTCGGACGAGGGTTGGACGTTCTTCATCGATCAGGCCGCACTCGGGGACCGCAGCCGGCTGCGCTTCGTGGACCGAAGCGTTGCGCCGCAGGTCGATTTGACCCTGAACGACCTGCAGGCCAGGGCAGGCACCATCGGCAACGCCGGACCGCGGCAATCCATGAGCATCGAGGTTGAATCGAAGATCGGCACATATGCCGGGCTTTCCTTTTCCGGCCGCTTGAGTCCGTTCGCCGCCGCTGTCGGAATGGATATCGAAGGCGAAATAAGGCGCTTCAGCCTGACCGAAATACGCGCTTATCTCGCGCGTCAGCTGGGGTACAGCGTCCGCAGTGGGCAGCTGGATGCCGATTTTCAGCTTAAGGCGACACGCGGCGAATTGGATTCGATAATCAATCTGCGTCTTGACGATTTGAACCTGGTCCGGCTGGCGCCGGAAGCGCAGGATGCATTTGTGCGCGAACTGGGCATGCCCCTGAACGCCGCATTGGACCTGCTGCGCGACCGCAGCGGCACGGTGCGCATGACCCTGCCGGTGACGGGCGAACTGGACCGCCCCGATGTGGCCTATGCTCAGGTGATCGGCCAGGCGGTAAAAAATGCCGCCTACAAGGCGATTAAAACGGCGGCCTTGAGCTATTTCGCCCCGCTGGGCGCAGTCTACGCGGCTTCCAAGATCTTCGGCAGGATTATCGCCCTGCGGCTGGAACCCGTGGTGTTCAGCCCGGGCCAGATTGAGCTGGATGCGCGCCAGCGGGCCTATCTGGACCGGGTGAGCGCCAAGATCGCGGATCGGCCGGAGGTGCGCCTGCTGCTCTGCGGGCGGGCTGTGGGCGCCGACCGCCGGTACTTCCGGCGGATCGCCCCGGAGGGCGCCGCCCGCGGCACCGAGGAGCCGGCCGAAGCTGGACGGGATGATGCACTGCTGCTGGACATTGCGGAAACGAGGGCCGAGGCGGTCCGTTCCTACCTGGTTTCCAAAGGCATCGCCCCCGACCGGCTGGTCTTCTGCGCACCGGAAGTGGCCGCGGCCGACGATGGCCGGCCGCAGGTCGAACTGGCCCTCTAGCGCGCCTGCGGGTGCGGCAGCGGCTTTTTGCGAATCCGGCAAATTCAGTTGATGAATCGTAAAAAAAGCCCATTGACCACAGAGGGCACGGAGACGATTGATCGGTCCTCTGTGACCTCTTGTGAACTCCCTGGTCCGAAATCCTTTTTACGATTCTATCAAATCTGAAGCAGACAGGCGTCTGGATGTGCAAGGTCGCTATCGAAATTGATTAGAGGCAGTGCTCATTTCCATACGCCCGCCATCTTTGTTCGATCCCGATTTCGATTTCGGTCCACCCTGCGATTTGACATCGCCTCCGCGGGCCGGATATAAGAAGGTCCAAGGCTTCGGATCGACCCGGTGAGGATGTATCCCGCCGCAAAAGCGCTCCCGCGCGACGACGGGGGGCCGAGGCGAAGTCAAACCGACATTCGATGGGGCGCAGCATTCCGGCATTACACGAATCAGGAGCCGGCACGCCGCCTGGGGGCCATTGGATGGTATCTGCGGAGGTACTATGCCATGGCAAATCACAGACATGTCGAAATCATCGCCCGGGGCGTGGCCGCCTGGAACCAGTGGCGCCGGCAGGACCCCGAGGTCAAGCCCAATCTCGGCGGCATCAACCTTTTTCAAGCCAAGCTGGCCGAGGCGCGGCTGCATCAAACCGACCTGAAGAAAACCGATCTGCGTGAGGCCGACCTGGCCGGAGCCGACTTGGCCAAGGCCGATCTGCGCAATGCGAACCTGAGGGGCGCCAGGCTGATCGGCGCCGATCTGAGAAGCGCCAATATGAGCGGCGCCCACCTGACCGCCGCCGATTTGAGCAAGGCCGATCTTGCGGGCGCGGATTTGCGGGGCGTCCGCCTCGATGGCGCGGATCTGTTCGAGGCGCGGCTTCCGGCAGCCAATCTCGGCAGTGCGAATTTGCCCCAGGCAAACCTTTCGGGTGCGGATCTGACGGGCGCCAATCTCAGGGCAAGCAACCTGTCCGGTGCGGACCTGACCATCGCCCGGCTGAGCGAGGCGGATTTGTCGCTGGCCAACCTGACGGGCGCCCGGCTTTACGGCTCGGAGCGGGAGAACTGGAAGATCGACGGCATCCGTTGTGAGTTCGCCTTCTGGGATGGTTCGGGCAGCCGCCGCACGCCCGTGGGCCGCAATTACCAGCCGGGAGAATTCGAGCTGCTCTATCGGCAGTCGCCGACCATCGAATACTTTTTCAAAGATGGATTCACCCCGCTCACTGCGGTCGTGATGGATCGGGTGGTCAAGGCGATCAGGGCGCAAGCGCCGGAATTCGAACTCAACCTCGACAGCCTGATCTTCCGGGGGGTCCCGCGGGCCGTTTTCTCCGTCCTGCACCGCGAAGACTGCCCCCGGGCGCTGGACCTGATCACCCGTCACTATGACGCTGAAATCGTCCGAGCCGGCGGGAAGGAGATTCGGGTGCGCGACGTCGTCGCCGGGGAGCACTGATGCCCACCGTGGTTTTGCCTGTGCACTCCTGAATCGTGCCATCGAGCCCCGCTGGAAGGTTCCCAGATAACCGCTGTCGCTAATGTTCCCTGAAACAAGTGCCGATTAGTGCATCACAGCCGCATGCGCCCGGCTGCACTGCACCGAGGGGAACGAAATGGCCAACATTCCAAAGATCTTGAAGAAAGTCGAGCAGCTGCAACCCATTCCGGCGGTGGTCGGCAAGGTATTGAGCTTGACCGGCGAGCCGGACCCCTCGATCGAGGATTTCGTCCGACTGGTGGAGCACGATCCGGCGATCACGGCCAATCTGCTGAAAACATGCAATTCGGCCTACTTCGGATTGCCGATCAAGATCGATTCGACTCAGCAGGCGGTGACCATGCTGGGCATGCAGCGGGTCTTCGAACTGGTGGTCGCCCAGAACGTCGCCGGCACCCTGCAGGGGGCGCAGCAAGGCTACCAGATGCAAAAAGGCGATTTGTGGAAACAGAGCGTCGCCACCGCCATGGTGGCCCGCAACCTGGCCGAACGCCGCGAGCTGTTCAACCTGCCGGCCATCTATACGGCGGCCCTGCTCAAGGATATCGGCAAGATCGTGCTGCACGATTTCGTCGCGCACGAGTTGGACAGGATCCAGGCGCTGGTGAAGTCCAAGGGGTTCAGTTTCGCCGAGGCCGAAACGGCCTGCGTGGGCATGGATCACGCGAAGCTGGGCGGCATTATCGCCAAGCAGTGGAACTTCAGCCCGCATATGGTCTACATGATCGAGCACCATCATATGCTCGATTCCGCGGCGCGCCACGATCCGGCCACCGGCACCATCTACCTGGCGGATATGGTGGCCATGATGGTCGGCACCTGCATCGGCGCCGACCGGCTGGCCTACCATGTATACGAAGACATTTTCGACGATTTTTTCCTGGCCAGGGAAGAGCTCAAATCGTTGATGATCCTGTACAGCGGTTTCTTGAAGGAAGTTCATGTTCTGCTGCAAGGGAGCTGAAACCCGGCCGGGGAAATCCAGGATCTGACTCCCTGACCGCACGGTCGGACGGCCACTATGATTTTTCAAGGGGATCTGAGTAAATATCATCCGGCGGACGCGCTGATGTTCCTGGCCAACATGAACCTGAACGGCCTTTTTTCCGTTTCCGGGGCGGATTCGATCCTCACCCTCACGCTCAAGGGGGGAATGCTGATCGACGCCCATTCGCCCCGCGGGGATCAAAAGCTGCTCAGCCTGTTGCGGTTCAAGGGGATCATCGACGAGCATCAGGAGCGTCAATTCGTCCGCATCCATTCCGAGACCGGGCTGACGATCCGCCAGATCCTGGGCAAGCTGAACCAGCTGTCGGTCGCATCGATCAAGGCCCTCCTGACGCAGAGCATCATGGAGGTGCTGCTCGAACTGTTCCTGATGGAGAGCGGCACGTTCAATTTCACCGATACGGACGTTGAAGAAGACGCGGCCGGCATCCGCATGGAAACCGACAAGGCCTCGCTCAACGCCCTGGTCATGTCGGACGAGGTGCGCGAATTCATCAAAACGCACCAGTCGCTGGACCGCGAACTGGCGCCCGGCAACGAGTCCGGGGAGGATCAAAAAGGCGCGCCCGGAGATGAAACGATTTTCAGGCTGGCCCAGCAGAAAACGAGCATCCGCCGCCTGCTGGATGAAGCGCCGCTCGCCAGCCTCTACACCCTGAAGCGCATCGAGGAGTTGATGGCCCAGGGCGTGATCGTCCTGCGCGAGCTCGACCCCAACCTGGCGTCCGCCGGCGCGGTCCCTCAGCTGGATCCGCTTTTCTCCGCCTACAAACAGGCGCTGCGTAAATTATTCGGCGCCAAGGATGCGGTCGCCCGCCTTTCGGCGATGATCTCCTTCTGCAAGGGGTTTTACGAGCGTATGGTGATCATCACCGCCAAACAGGGCGAGGTGGTTCACTGCAAGCTGATCACCAAGGATGCCAAGGGGGCGCTGGTGCAGAAGGCGCTTTCCAGCGGACTGGGCCGTATGGCGGACGAACCTGTCCTGTCCGCCGTTTGCCGCTCGGGGATCGGGTTTTTCGGCGATCGCTTTCCCAGCACGCTGATCGACAGCCTGGTCGGCCGCACGGGCGGCGACTGCGCCCTGATCCCGATTTTCAACCAGTCCGGGACGGCCATTCTCTTTTTCGCCGGCAGCGCCCGCAAATATTCCGGAATCTCACCCCATCATTATCTTGAACTGCTCTCCTGGATGATATCGCCGGCCACCAAAAGCGCTCCCCCGGAATCGCCTTCGGACCGTGAAGACGGCCATCCGCCGGGTGTCGTGCCGGCGGCCGAAAGCGGCAATCCCCTCCAAACCCCGACGGACACCCGCATCGCCGAACTGATCGCCCGCATCGAGGACCTTCCGCCTCTGCCGGCGCTGGCCACGCGCGCGCTGAACCTGCTGGCCAATCCGGATACGCCGCTGGATGAGATCGAGGCGGCCATCGGGCAGGATCAGGCGCTCACGACCAAACTCATCAAGGTCGCCAACTCGGCGCTTTACAGCGGCTACCAAAAAGCCAACACGCTCAGGCAGGTTCTGACGCGGATCGGCGTTAAAACGACCCGCAGCCTGATCCTGACCAGTTCGACCCGCAGCTATTTCATCAAAAACCGGCAGGGCATGACGATCTGGGGCCGTTTTTTGTGGCAGCATGCGGTGGAATGCGGCCTGGCCGCCCGGCGGATCGCGGCCAGCCTGAAGTACCCAGACCCGGACGAAGCCTTTACCGGCGGCATTGTCCATGACGTGGGCAAACTGGTTATCCTGCTGCTCTTCCCCGAGAAGTACAAGGAGATCGAGAAAATAAAGAAAGCCGAACAGATTTCGGCCAATGCAGCGGAGCAGCGGGTGATCGGGGCCGATCACGAACAGATCGGACGCCTGCTCATGGACAAATGGAAAATGCCGGACGCGATCAAATCCTGCACCGAATTTCATCACCGCCATGCCTCCGGGGGCGAGTACCGTACTCTGGCGGCGATCATCGCCTACGCCGATCACATGAGCCATGTTCACGGCGCCGACCCGCACAGCAGTCCGCTGGCGGAACGGCAGATCGCGGAGTTGACCGGCTGCCTGGGCATCGACCTGCCGGCCCAATCCGAAATCCTCAGTGCGATTCTCAACGATTTCCAGAGTACCGACCTGATGAACTAGTGTCCATCCATAAACGGCATCTTACGGCCCAGCTCTGCGTTCTCGCTCCGCTGAAATAATGGCGCAGCCATTCGTCTTTTGCGGCGCAGCTGGGCTACGCCTGCTAGCGCAGGGACTGCTTCGCAGTCGGTTTACCGTCGCTGCGGCCTTGATCTGGACCGTAATCTACCATTTTCTGGATGGACACGAACTATCGCCTTCTCTCTTTGCCGTCCCGCATCCACTCGCCCCCAACGGCGGCGCGAAATCCGACTTGACGCGCCTGCACCAGGATCCCATGTTTGCGGTATCATGCATGAAAGAAAAGGGGGTGCGATGAAGATAGAGGATCTGCGCGCGCTGCAGGCGCCGCTCAAGGAGCTGTACCGCCGGTCGCCGCACAAAGCCAAGGTGACCCAGAAAGCGACCGGAAGACTGAATCCCGGCCTCTTGAGTGTCGAATTCGAAACCCCGGCCGGCCCGCTGACCGCCGGCCTGCATCCGGCGACCGGGGGCGACGGCAGCCAGGCATGCTCCGGGGATCTGCTTTTGCAGTCGCTGGCCGCATGCGCCGGGGTCACGCTGCAGGCGGTCGCGGCCAGCATGCGGATCAATCTGCACGGCGGGATGGTGCATGCCGAAGGCGATATGGATTTCCGCGGCACCCTGGCCGTGGACAAGTCCGTTCCAGTGGGGTTCGAAGCGATCCGGCTCTCGTTCGAACTGGCCTGCGATGCATCTCCGGGACAGCGCGAAACGCTGCTGAAACTGACCGAGCGCTACTGCGTCGTTTTCCAGACGCTGCAGAGCGCACCGCCGGTCAGCACACGAATCGAAATTGTCGCTTCGGCCTGATACCCGGCAAACCGCCGCCGAATAGGGCTTTTGCATTCGTCGGTTACTGCGCCTCCCCTATGGGCGCCGGCCGGATGGCGTCCTATGCTTACAACATTGTGAGGAGGTAGCCATGAAAGAAAGCAAAGCGGTTTTGCACCAGTATGCATCGGATATGCTGGGGGTCGAACGGCATTTTGCGGAAATCCTGGACTGGCAGGTTTCCGACACGCGCCTCAAAGAGTACGCCGAGGCACATGCCTTCGTGCGCCGGGTCCGGGAGACGCTGCGGACGCATATCGATCTGCTGGAACGCTACATCGGTTCCCTCGGGGCACCCGCCCCGACCTCGACGATCAAAAAGGCGATCACCAAGATTTCAGGCCTGACCACAGGATTTTACAGCCTGATGCGCCAGGAAGATTCGGTCATGCGCAACATGCGCGACAACTACACGGCCCTGAATATGGCCGCCATCAGTTATACGATGCTGCATACCACGGCGCTGGCCCACCATGACCGCGAACTGACGGACATCACGCTCAAGCACCTGAAGGAGATCACGCCTCTGGTGGTCGAGGCCAGCCGTATCATCCCTGCGTTGGTCGTACGGGAACTGCATGCCCAGGAAAAAGCGCTCGACACGGAAGTGGTTCACGAAGCGATCAATAATACGCAGCAGGCCTGGAGCCACGAGATCGTCGGACGCCCATAGACTCTTCTTCCTGGCGGATGCGCTGCTGGAGAATCCATAAATTGGCCGTCCCGAAAACAAGGGCCGTCGCAAAGCAGCCGAACAGGGTCGGATACAGGGCGATCTCGACCCGCACGATCAGGTAGTTGGGATGCCGAAACCAGCGGTACAGGCCGCGGCGGACAGGGGCGGCGCCGGGCAGGACGAAGATGCGCGTATTCCAGAAGCGCCCCAGGCTGAGGATGCAGCCATATCGGCCGGCCTGCAGCAGGACGAGCAGAAACACAATGTGGGCCGGGTGGACGATCGGCGCTGCCTTGCGGACAAAAGCTTCCAGGAAAAAGGCGGCGAACCACAGGCCGTGAAAACCCAGCAGCACCCGGGTGAACCCGCGGTGGCATTCGAATCCGCCGCGCGCCACGATCCAGCTGCCATTGCGCCGGGCGACGACCGTTTCCAGCAGGCGCTCCATCAGCAGCACGCCCATAAAAGCATATACCCATGCCGAAGCCATCAGCGGCACCGGGCCAACAGCATTTCCGAGAAGAAGCCCGGCCCCAGGGCCGTGGCCAGCGCCCAGTCGCCACTGCGATAGCTGCCGGATGCGAAGAAGTGCTCCATGACGAAGAACACGGTGGCGCTCGACATGTTGCCATAGGCGCTCAAAACTTCCCGCATGCTGCGGATCTGCGCTTCATCCAGTTCGAGCGCCCGCCGATACGCCTCGATCACTTTGGCACCGCCCGGGTGCGATAAGAAGTGACGGATATCTTTATTGGAAAGCCCGTGGCGGGCGATGAACCCGGCTATAGCCGGCCGTGCCAGGCGGTCGACGATCCGGGGGATGTTTTTGGAAAAGACCACGCGCAGTCCTGCGTCGGTCACCTCCCAGCCCATCACCTCCAGGGAGTCCTGCCAGGTGACGGCATCGGTGGCCTCGATGCGCAAGGCCGGACCGCCGGCCGCAGCCTGCGGGTGCTCGTCGCCTACCATCAGAAGGGCGCCGCAGCCGTCGCCGAAAAGGGCGGTGGCCACAAAATTGCTTTTGCTCAGATCGTTGCGGATGAAGGTCAGACTGCAAAGCTCGAGCGCCACCACCAGGGCCGTTTTCTTCGGATAAGATTTCAACCAGTCGTTGGCGCGCGCCATTGCGGCCACGCCGCCGCCGCAGCCCATCCCCCAGATGGGCGTCCGCAACAGCGCCGGCTTGAATTCCAGCGCGTTGAAGAGGTGGGCGTCCAACGAAGGCGCGGCGATCCCGGTCGAGGTGACGAAGAAGATATGATCGATCCGTCCGGTCGGGGTGTCGGTCCGTTCGCAGACCTTGCGGACCGCTTCGCGGGCCAGCGCAAGGCCCCAGTCCTGGAACGCGCGATTCTTCAGCCCGAAGCCGTGGGCGGTGTCGAACCAATCGGCCTCCATGCACAGATGGCGCTTGCGGATGGTGGTGTTCTCGAATACCGGGAGCAGCCGATCGACCGCAAGGCCCGAACCGTCAAACATGCGGCAGGCAAAATTCTGGATTTTCTTCTGGGTCATGGCGTGCCGCGGCACGCTGCAGGCCACTCCGATGATTGCAGGCATCTTCTCGGTTTCCTTGGCCTCGTGGACACTCGGGCGGAAGTGAATCTGCCATTCTATAGCGGGCCCGGACTTTTATTGAAATAGGGGCAAAGCGGTATTTTAGAGTGCCGCGGGGATCGGTCCGGATTCATGACGGCCGCTCTCGGAATCCGGGGGTCGATATCCAATTCGCCTGCGGTCCCGACCGACCCCGAATGACAGGTTAACGAAACTTAGGACTATATGTTCTTAGGGTCATTCTTTCGGCGGGACGGTGACCTGCGCTTTCTGACCGAGGATCTCCAGCTCATCACCGGGGATAATCCGGCGCAGCTGCGGGTACAGATCCTTTTCACGGCGCAGCGACTGCCGCATCATACGGCCGTGAAGGCGTTCGGCCAGGTATTGAAACCGTTTGTCCGTGGGCAGCGTTTCGTAAAGCTGGGTCAGCACGCTTTCCGTCTCGCGGTTTTCGTTGCGGCAGACCTCGCACAGCTCGTGCGTCTGGGGATTGAGCTGCAGGTATGGATAAAGGTGCTCGTCTTCGATTCGAAACTGAGACAGGATCCGTTCGCAGGCCTCGGCGAGCAGGGCTTTGCGTTCTTCTACCTTGCGGGCCGATGCTTCTTCGAGCTTCTGAAGGGTGATCAGGATCTTGTCGTTTTCGCGCTGAAAGAAGTCGAATATATCCATAAAGCTCCTCTATGGGTAAACAGTGTCCGCCCTGACTGGGGCGTATCCGGCCGCGGCGGCAAAGCCGTGATGGGTGAAGCCGGGTGGCAGAGGCGCGAAATGCGGGCTGGACCGGGTGATTCGACGAATGGACCCTATGCTAATCCTTCGGGTCGGGAGATAAATAGGGTCCGCTCTTTATCGCGGCGCCGCCGCGATGGTATTGTCGCCTGCGGTGGGCGGCGCTTCGGCGGCCGGATCAGGACGTCGGAATGGCGTAGGTGACCATGGCATTGGCGACGGGCCGCGCCAGGCCATCGCTGAAGATGCGTACCTCTCCCACCGCCAGCTGCCGCCCAAGCCGAAGGATGTGGGCTTCGGCAATCAGATCGGCGCGGTTGGGCTTGCGCAGGAAATTGATATTGAAACTGGCGGTCACCGCCAGCGTTTTGGGGCCGATGGAGGCCAGCAGGGCGATGTAAAAGGCGAAATCGGCCAGGGCCATCATGACGGGGCCCGAAAGGGTGTCGCCCGGCCGCAGGTCGGATTCGTCGACCCGGTGCCTCAGGCGCGCGCTGCGTACGCCCACGGCCTCGATTTCGCCGATATGTCGGCTCTGGGGGAAGGCCTCCGCCATGAGTGTTTTCAATTCGGCGACACCCATGCGGATGCTTTCGGGGCTGTGATCCATTGAAGATGCCTTTCGGCCCGGATTACCGCCAACCCCGCAAGCGCCCGCAGGAGGCCTCCTGAGCGGAGCCGGCCTGCTTGAACCTATTCATCGCCGATGTTCTTGTCTACCAGGCGCTTCAGGAAGCATAGATCGAGCACTTGCGGACGGCCATCGCGGCTTCCTGCAAGGCTTCGGCAAAGGTCGGATGGCCGTGCACGCTGCGCGCGATGTCCTCGCTGGAAGCCCCGAACTCGAGGGCCAGCACGCATTCGGCGATCATGTCGGCCGCCCGCGCGCCGATGATGTGCACCCCCAGGATGCGGTCGGTCTTGCTGTGGGCGATCAGCTTGACGAAGCCGTCGGTTTCGCCCATGCAGCGCGCCCGGCCGGCGCCTGTGAACGGATAGGTGCCGACGCAATATGGGATTTCGCGTGCCTTGACGTGTTCTTCGGTCAGTCCGACGCTGGCCACCTCGGGCCAGGTGTAGATGACCGCCGGAACCGCGTCGTAGTTGACTTCGCCCGCCCGTCCGGCCATATTCTCCACCGCCGCGACGCCTTCGGCCGACGCTTTGTGGGCCAGCATCGGACCGGGGATCAGATCGCCGATGGCATAGATGCCGGGCACGCTGGTTTCGAAGCGCTCGTTCACCAGAATGTGGCCGCTCTTGGGATCGGTCTTGACGCCGACGGCCTCCAGGCCCAGGCCCTGCGTCAGGGGCCGCCGCCCGACCGAGACGAGCAGGCGGTCGAACACGAGCGTCTCGCTGTGCCCCTCCTTTTCGACGGTCACTTTGACGTTTTTTCCCTCTGCGCGCGCTTCGCGCACGCGCGTTGCCATGCGGAACTCGAAACCCTGCTTGCGCAGGATGCGGTCGAGGGCGCGCGCCACCTGGCCGTCCAGGCCGGTTCCGATCCTGGGCAGCATTTCGATCACGGTCACTTTGGCGCCCAGCCGCAGCCAGACCGAACCGAGCTCCAGGCCGATGTAGCCGCCGCCCACGATGCCGAGGTGCCGGGGCACGCTGTCGAAGCGCAGCGCCGCCGTGGAGTCGACGATCAGGCGGCCGTCGAAAGGCAACCCCGCCGGTTCGATCGGCTGGCTTCCCGTAGCCAGCAGGAGGTGGCGGGCTTCGAGGCTGCGCGCCTTGGCGTTCTCCCCGCGCACCTCGATTTTGCCGGGGGCGGTGATTGCGGCCCTTCCGTGCACGATTTCGACTTTGTTGCCTTCGAGCAGCCGACGCACATTGTCGGTCAAATCCGCCACCACCTGATCCTTGCGTGCCATCATGGCCGCAAGGTCGAGGCCGACCTTGCCAGTTCTGATGCCGTGGGCGGCGAGCCCCTCTTTGGCCAGGTGGTAGTATTCGCTCGAATCGAGCAGCGCTTTGCTGGGGATGCAGCCCACGTTCAGGCAGATGCCGCCCAGCCGTGCTTCCTTTTCCACGCAGGCGGTCTTCAATCCCAGCTGCGCGGCGCGCACGGCGGCCACGTAGCCGCCCGGTCCGGCGCCGATGACAATCAGATCGTAATCCGCCATGCTACACCTCCAGCAGAAGCCGTTCGGGGTTTTCGACCAGTTCTTTGATCCGTTTGAGGAAGGTGACCGCCTCGCGGCCGTCCACGATGCGGTGATCGTAGCTCAGCGCGACGTACATCATGGGGCGCACCACGATCTGATCGTCGATCACCACCGGCCGCTTTTCGATGCGGTGCATGCCCAGAATGCCGCTCTGCGGCATGTTCAGAATCGGCGTGCTGAGCAGGGATCCATAGATGCCGCCGTTGCTGATGGTGAACGTGCCGCCCTCCAGATCGGCCAGCTCCAGGCGGTTTTCCCTGATCTTGGCCACATAGTCGATGATGGCCTTTTCGATATCGGCGAAGGACATCCGTTCGGCATGCCGGATTACCGGCACCACCAGTCCGCGGCCGGAACCGATCGCCACTCCGATGTGCTGATAGTTGTGGTAGACGATCTGGTCGTCTTCGATGAAGGCGTTGATTTCAGGCGTCGCCTCGAGCGCCGCAACGCAGGCCTTGACGAAGAATGACATGAAGCCCAGAGCCACGGCGTGCGCCTCCTTGAAGGACTCCTTGTACTGGGCGCGCAGGGCCATGGCGCGGCTCATGTCGATATCGTTGAACGTGGTCAGCATGGCCGTGTTGCGCCGCGCCTCCAGCAGCCGGGCGGCGATGCGCTTGCGGATGGGCGACATGCGCTTGCGGACTTCGGCCTCGGGGGCCGCCTGGGCCAGTTCGGCCGGCGCACGGCATTCCTCGGGCAGTCCGGCCGGCGCCTGTTCCAGGTAGAGCAGGACATCGCCCTTGGTGATGCGGCCGCCCGGTCCGCTGCCCGGGACCTTGTGCGGGTCTAGGCCTTTCTCCCGGATGAGGCGGCGCACGGAAGGCGAAAAGAGCGGGCGGGCGGCTTCCTGAGAAGGCTCGGGCGCCGGAGGCCGCGGTTCTGCCGCCTCGGGCTGCGCAGCCTGCGGCGCGGGCTGCGGCGGTGCTTGCGGTTTCTGCGGCGCGGGCGCCGGTTCGGCCGGTTCCGGCTGTGCTTCCGTTTCGGGCTGCGCAGCAGCCTTTGCTCCGCCGGATTCGATCAGGGCGACGGTGCTGCCCACGGCCACGATATCTCCGGCCGCCGCACGATGGCGCAGGATCCCCGCGACCTCGGCGGCGACTTCCAGCGTCACCTTGTCGGTTTCGATGACGAAGAGCGGTTCGTCTTTGGCCACCTGGTCGCCGTCGTTTTTGAACCATTCGGCCAGAACAGCCTCCTGCACGGATTCACCTACTGCGGGTACCTTGACTTCTGTTTCAGGCATATCCTCTCCTTGGTCCAAGCATGGTTCCGGTGGTTTCAAAAATGAAGGGTCGGCATCCCCGTGGATCGTGGATCATGGCGGAATCGATGCGCTTCCGTCACGCCGTCTGTTTACGCCGAAATCGAACCGTCCGCCAGGGGGCCCACGGCCTGGTCGCTGATGGCCGCCTGCTGCTGCTTGTACACGTTGGGGAATCCGGTCGCCGGGCTTGCCGCCGGCGGTCGGCCGATGTACGTCAGATGACCGTCAATCAGGGCTTCGATGCGCGGTCGGACGAAATCCCAGGCCCCCATGTTCTGGGGCGCTTCCTGGACCCAGACCCACTCGTCGGCCCGTGAGTAGTTCTGCAGCGCCGCCTGCAGCGCTTCGGCCGGAAAGGGGTAGAATTGCTCGACGCGTACGATGGCCGTCCTGCGGTCTTTGAGTTCGGTGCGGCGCTGCAGCAACTGATAGTAAATCTTGCCGCTGCACAGCAGTACTTTGTGCGCCTGCTCCGGCGGGGCGGGGTCGTTCAGCACGGGCTGGAACGTTCCGGCCGCCAGGTCCTCGAGCGTAGACACGGCCAGCGGGTGGCGCAGCAGGCTCTTGGGCGTCATCAACACCAGTGGTCTGCGGTACGCGCTCCTGGCCTGCCGGCGCAAGAGGTGGAAGTACTGGGCGGGCGTGGAGAGATCGCACACCTGGATGTTGTCGCCGGCGCACAGCTGTAAAAAGCGCTCCAGGCGGGCCGAAGAGTGCTCCGGGCCGAGTCCTTCCCAGCCGTGCGGCAGCAGCAGCACAAGGCCGTTGAGGCGCTGCCATTTGCTTTCACCCGACACCAGGAAGAGATCGATAATGCCCTGGGCGTTGTTCACGAAATCGCCGAACTGCGCCTCCCAGAGCGTGAGTACCTCAGGCCGGGCGGCCGCGTAGCCGTACTCGAAGCCCACCACGCCCGCCTCGGCGAGCAGACTGTTGTACACGCTGTAGGCGGCGGCCTCTACGCCGAGACGATTCAGCGGGATGTAAGGCTCTCCGTTGCGGCGGTCGAAAAGAACGCTGTGCCGCTGGCTGAACGTGCCGCGCGCGCTGTCCTGCCCGCTCAAGCGGACGGGAATGCCTTCATCCAGAAGGGCGGCGAAGGCCAGGTGCTCGGCATTGGCCCAGTCGATATCCGAACCTTTATCGACCGATGCCAGCCGGCGCTCGAGCAGCAGCTTGATTTTGGGATGGGGCTGGAATTCTGCGGGAGGGACATAGATCCGGGCCGCCAGGCGGCGCAGCGTCTCGGCCGGGACGGCCGTCTCCACCGGCGCGTGGCTGTAGCGGCCGTGATATGAATCCCAAACTTCGTAGAAGCGCTGCTGCGGAAAGGGGCAGGCGCTGCCGTGGACTTCCTGGTAGGCGGCTTCGAGGGGTTCCAGTGCCTCTTTCTCCATCCCGGCCAGTTCTTTTTCGGTCAGGACGCCTCTTTCGATCAGTTGATCGGCGTAGAGCCGATGCGGCGAGGGCCGTTCGCGGATGCGGTCATACATCTGCGGCTGGGTAAAATATGGTTCGTCGCCCTCATTGTGGCCGTAGCGGCGGTAGCAGACCACATCGACGACCACATCCTTGCCGAACGCCGTCCGATAATCGGCGGCCAGGCGGATGATGTGCGCCAGGGCCTCGGCATCCTCCCCGTGGACGTGGAAAATGGGGACCATGAGCATTTTGGCGATATCGGTGGAATAGCGCGTGGAGCGGGCATCCTGAGGCAGCGTGGTGTAGCCGATCTGATTGTTGATCACGATGTGGACCGTGCCGCCGGTGGCGTAGCCGGCCAACTGGCTCATGTTGAGCGTTTCGGCGACAATGCCCTGGCCGGCGAAGGCCGCGTCGCCGTGCAGCAGGATGGGAACGACCTGCCGCCGGCCGTGCTCCGCGGCCAGTTCCTGGCGGCCGCGCACGATTCCTTCCACCACCGGGTTGACCACCTCCAGGTGGCTGGGATTGTTGACCAGGAGCGCCCGCAGCTTTCGTCCGCCGGCGAGGTCGATGTCGGAGAGGTAACCGTTGTGGTATTTCACGTCGCCGGAGCCGACCACCTGCGTGCTGTCATAGCAGTGTTCGAACTCCGCCAGGATCTCCTCCATCGGTCGGCCCAGGATATTGGCCTGCACGTTGAGCCGGCCGCGATGGGCCATGCCGATCACCGCCTCGCGGGCGCCGTGCTCCGACAGGCGGTGCAGCAACGCATCCATCAGCGGAATGATCCCGTCCCCGCCTTCCAGCGAAAAGCGGGTCACCGCGAGGTAGCGCTTGTTGAAGAATTGTTCGAACATTGCCGTCTGGGTGAGTTTGAGCAGGAGGCGGCGCTGTTCGGATCGATCCGGCGCCGGCCGGTTGCGGACCGGCTCCATACGGTCCTGCAGCCAGCGCCGTTCGTCGGGATCCTGCAGGTGCATGTACTCCACCCCGACCGTGCGGCAATAGGTCTCCTTCAGGATCGCGAGGATTTCCTTGAGGGTCGCTCGGGCGGTGAAGCCGAACTGCGGCGTGGCGAAGGTGCGCTCGAGATCGTCCGCGGAAAGGCCGAAGGTGGACAGTTCCAGCAGGGGATGGCTGGTGGGACAGGCGCTCAAGGGGTCCATGCAGGCCAGCAGGTGGCCCAGGTCGCGGTAGCGGTGGATCAGTTCGGCCACTTGGGCATCGGCGGCGGCGCCTTGAACCGGCAGGCCGTCCGGTGCGCGCTCAAAACCGATGTCGAACCCCTGGAAGAAGATGCGCCATTGCCGGCTGACCGATTGCGCGTCGGCCTTATACTGCGCATATTGGGACTCGAGATAACTCAAATTCAAGGCTTCGGGAATCGTCATGCAAGATTTCCATGTTGGACGGGCTCGGCGTCGATCGGAGCGCGGGAGCCGCTCGTTGGAACATCGCGCGGAAAGTGCCCTCGAAAGGGTTTCTGGAAATGGGTGGATTATAATACAGCCCGCAAGCGCCGCAAGCGTTCGGATGAAAACAAAAAAGAGCAGGATGCGACTGCAAATAAACCTTGAGCCGGGATAAACGCCTCGGTTATAAAAATGGAAACGGCCTGGGGTCCATTCTTCGGATCCCTCAAGGTCCTCGTTGGCACCGATTGGAGATCTTCCGCGTGCATATCCCCGTTCGAGATCAATGCCTGCAGCTGCTCGACAGCATGCAGATGCCCATGCACATCCAGGCCCATTCACGGATCGTCTGCGAAGTGGCGCTGGTTCTGGCCGACGGATTGAATGCGGCCGGCGTGCCGCTGAACCGCGATTTGATCCGGGCCTCGGCCTTGCTGCACGATATCACCAAGCCGCGCAGCTTCAAGACCGGTGAAAATCATGCCCGCACGGGGGGCGAATATTTGAACGGGCTGGGATTTTACGAAGTCGGGGAGATCGTGCGGCAGCATGTGGTGCTGGATCAGTGGCTGCCTCCCGACAGTCCGCAGGCCGACGCTGTCGGCGGTCAGGCGCCGGGCGAGGCCGAAGTGGTCAATTACGCCGACAAACGCGTCCTGCACGACCAGGTGGTCTCGCTCGACGAACGCATGGCCTACATCCTGCACCGTTATGCCCGAACGCCCGAACGCCGGCAGTTGATGATTCATTTCTGGGAGCGGGCCGAAGCGCTCGAAAAGCTCATTTTCGGCTATCTCGCGTTCGGTCCCGAACGCCTCGGCGAACAGCTCGCCGCAACCCAGCCCTGATCGTGGCAGGGATCCGCGCTCCGCGCGTGCCGGGCGGCGTTTCCCCCTCAGTCCGGACCGCCGCCGCTCGATCCCGGAATCGCCGCGCCTGGAGCCCGGGCGGTCACGCCCCTCAGACGCACGCTGCGCAGCCCATCGATAAAACGCCGCGTCAATCCGGAATCGATCGCATGCGGATAAATTTCTCCGCCTTCATCGACGCCCCGGATGGCGCCGTCTTGGAGAAAGGCCGCCAGCAGGATCCGGCCGATGCGGCTGCGCTCCGTGTCCGGCGGCAGGCGTGACGGCGCGGATTGCGGCGTGGGCAGGGATTCGCCGGCATCGATCAGCGATTTCATGAAATCGAGGATCCGCCCCAGGCGCAGCAGGCTGGCGCTTTGCAGACGCCCGGTGCGATGCGCAAGCGGCAGCGCGGTCGCGCGCATGGCGCCGAAGCGTTCCGGCAGGAGTCCCTGTTCACGGCACCAGTCGTAGTCGGCGCTGCCGGGCGCCGGATAATAGACCGAAACCCCGGCCAGCACTCTGCGGGCAGCCAGAAAAAGCAGATCGTCCACGCTTTGCTCGGGGCGCTGCTCGGGGCCGCCAACGATCAAATAGGCGACTGCCGTCAGCCCGCAGCGCTCGGCCGCGGTCAGGACGCGATCCAGGTCGCTGCGCATGTCCGGTCGCCGGAAGCGCTGCAGCTGTGCCGCGCTGGTAGTGATCAAGGCCAGGTTCAATGCCTTGAAACCGGCCCGACGCATGCCGCGTATCGTCTCTTCGTCCAGCGAGGGGGCGAAAAGACCGTTCATGGCGCGAAGTTCGGGAGCATGGACGCCGAAATGCAGATGGAGCTGTCCGAGCAGATCGTTGAACCAGCTGCGGTCGGCGCTCAGGTGTTCGTCCTCGAAATCGATGAACCCGATATCGAGGGTGTCGTAGCCGGCTTTTATCTCCCGAACCACCGACGCAACGCTCCGCCGGCGCAGGTCCCTGCCCCCGGCGGCGTTCACCGCGCAATAGGTACAGCGCAACGGGCAGCCGCGCGTGGCGCAAAGGGTCAGGCAGTGGCGCCCGGCGCGGCGGTAGTGGCCCGCGTCGATAAGATCGAGTGCGGGCAGGGGGAGTGTCGAAAGGTCCCCGCAGCGGGCCGGCGGCTCGATCTGCAGCCCGCCCCCCGGCAGGCGCTGCACCAGCCCCGGGATTCCCTGCTGCGGCCGCTTTTCACGGAGCGCGCGGGCCAGCAGCGGCAGGCTCTCTTCGCCGTCGCCGCGCAGAACGTAATCCACGGCCGGATGCTGCATGACCGCTTCGGGCAACGCCGTGGCGTGGTGGCCGCCTATGACGATCACGGCCTTCGGAAG
>JAEYRZ010000072.1 GCA_023435265.1 Pseudomonadota bacterium | reverse complement strand
TTTCCGAAGTTGTCGCCCCGCCACGCCGCGCCCCTTCCCCTTCAACACGATCTCCCCCGATCCAGGATACCGGTCTATATCCAGACCATGACATTGCTGTGTTGATTTCTTTCTGAAAACTCTGAACCCTTCGCACACAACGTCCGGCAGAACCGGTTCGGACTTCGCGTTCGAGTTTCCGGAGCATGCCTGCGCGTTGAACGCGAGGGGATCCTCATTTATTAAAGCCGCGCGCCACAGAATCACGGCTTGAGGCGAAGTTTTTCAACAACCCTGTCGGGTCCAATCATGTACGACCGGCCGGCGGAAGCACTCGCGCCGCATACGCATCTGCAAAAGCAGGCCTCGATGGACGGCCCCGCTCATAAAATGGAGTCGAAATGAAGCATCAATTCCAAACCAAAAAAGAAGCAGTATTAAAACCCAGACGCCCCTTCCCCTTACTCATGTGCGCCCTGATCGCGGCGACAGCAGCGGCTGCCGTGGCCGTCGCTTTTTATCTGACCGGCACCGCCGGCTCCACGGCGCGCACGGCCGAACCCGTTTCTTCGCCGGCCGCCATGGTCAGCTTTCCGGTGGAACAATTTGCCGACGGCCGCGCGCAATTTTTCGAACACCGCAGCGCGGGTCTCACCATCCGCTATTTCATCCTCAGGAGCGCGGACGGCGTTCTGCGGGCGGCGTTCGATGCCTGCGACGTCTGCTGGCCGGCAGGCAGAGGCTATGTCCAACAGGGCGATGAAATGGTGTGCCGCAACTGCAACCGCCGCTTTGCCTCGGCTCAAGTCAATGAAGTTTCGGGAGGCTGCAATCCAGCGCCGCTGACACGCTCGCTTCAGGAGGGGCGCCTGGTGCTGAATATCGCCGATATCGAACAGGGGCGCCGCTATTTCGATTTCAAGGGGGGAGCGTAGCCATGCGCATCAACGACATCGCCGTAAAAAGTCTGCTGCGCCGCAAAGTAAAGGCGGCTTTCGTCCTCGCCGGATTGTTGATCGGGATCGCCACCGTTGTTGCCGTGATCACCTTCACTGCGGCCATGACCGAAGATATCAACCATAAACTGGAGAAGTTCGGCGCCAATATCCTGATCACGCCGCACACTGAAAATCTTAACCTGAGTTATGGCGGCATGGCCCTGGGCGGTGTCTCCTTTGAGATGCAGCCGCTGCGCGAGAGCGATCTCGAAGCAATCGGCCGCATTCCGAACGCGGCCAACATCGCCGCCGTGGGACCGGTGGTGCTGGGTAAAATCCGCGTGGCGCAAACCGATGTACTGCTGTCCGGAATCGATTTCGGTGTGGTCCCCATCCTCAAACCATGGTGGAACATCCAGGGCCGGGCTCCCCTTGAAAACCAGATTCTGGCGGGGTCCGAAGCCGCTCGGCTGCTCGGCCTGACGCCGGACCAGGCAATCAGCGTCGGCGGCCGCCGCATGCAGGTCAGTGGCGTGTTGGCGCCCACCGGGTCCCAGGACGACCAACTCCTCCTCTCCACGCTGTCGACCGCCCAGTCGGTTTTGAATAAACCGGGTGAAATTTCCCTGGTAGAGGTGGCCGCCTTGTGCACCGCCTGCCCGATCGAGGAAATGGTCCGCCAGATCGCGGAAAAACTGCCGCAGGCCAACGTCATGGCCATCCAGCAGGTCGTCAAAAGCCGTATGGAAACGCTGGCGCATTTCCAGCGGCTTTCGTTCGGCCTCTCCCTGGTGGTCGTATTAATCGGCGGCCTGGTGGTGCTGGTCACTTTTCTGGGAAGCGTCAAGGAACGCACCAAGGAAATCGGGATACTCCGCGCGATCGGTTTGCGCAGGCGGCAGGTGATGCAGATCATCTTCGTTGAAGCCGGCCTGCTGAGCTGCCTCGCCGGCGTGGGCGGATTGCTGAGCGGCATCGGCGCTGTCTGGATCGGACTGCACCTGTCGCACGCCCATGTCTCCAGTGCGGTTTTGTTCGATCCCCGGCTGGCCTTCACGGCTGTATTTCTGGCGCTGGGCGTGGGCCTCGCTGCGAGCGCTTATCCTGCCGCCGTGGCGGCCAGGCTCGATCCCAATCAGGCACTTTCGACCTTTTAGGAGTGAATGCGATGAGTTTGATGCGAGTTGAAAATATCGTAAAAACGTATGGTGCCGGTGATGCGGCGGTGAAGGCGCTCGATGGGATCGCGTTTCACATCGCACGGGGTGAATTTGTCGCCGTGATGGGTGAATCCGGCTCCGGCAAATCGACTTTGCTTTCGGTGCTGGGGGCGATGAACACACCGAACAGCGGCCGCTATTTTGTGGATGACATCGACATCTATGGCCTGGATGTGGAGCAGCGGGCCGATTTCCGGCGGGAGTACCTCGGTTTCATCTTTCAGAGTTTTCATCTGATGCCGTATCTGACGGTCCTGGAGAATGTCATGCTGCCGCTGGTGACTCTGCCGCTGCCGCGTGCCCGGAAACAGGATATGGCACGCGAGGCCTTGTCCGCCGTTGGTTTGGCGGATAAGGAGCGGCGACTGCCGACCCATTTGTCCGGCGGAGAAAAGGAGCGCGCCGCGGTCGCCCGTGCGATCGTAAACCATCCGCCGATTCTGTTGGCCGACGAGCCTACAGGCAATCTGGACTCTCGCAATACCGGTGAGGTGATGGAACTGCTGGGCAGGCTGCACAGCGGCGGCGGCACGGTCGTCATGGTAACCCACAGCCGTGGCTGTGCGGCCTATGCGCAACGTACGATCGCGTTGCGCGACGGACGGCTCATCGGGGATCGAGGTGGCGCAGAGGTCTGCCAGGCGGCTTGAATCGGGTGCCGGGCGGCAGGTGCATGCGCCCGCCGCCCCTACTTAAAAGAAGAGAGAAAAGCCTTCAGGTTGATCTTGCGGTTCTTCAAGCCAAGCTTCTTGCGGATAGTATTCCGATAAGCTTCCACCGTGCGTGGCGATATGTTCAGCAGGGCGGCCATTTGTTTGGTGGTTCTGCCCTTGCGGATCAGATTCACGATCTGCAATTCACTTGGTGAAAAGTGTAAGTAGACCGAAGAGATCTTGGGCAGCGGCGATCCCGCGACTTCTTCCAGATTCATGCGGATCAGGCCGATCAACTGCTGCTGGGTTTTGCCCGTCATACTGCTTTCAAGCCGCTGCAGATGCGGTTCGATCATCTCCTTGAGGGTGGCGCGGATATTCTCTTCCGTATGCATGCGCTCTTCGTTGCGCTTGTCGAGAATAACGCGCATCGCTGTATTCATCTCCGTCAGCCGTTCGGATTGCTTGCGCAATTCGGCCGCCGTTCGGGTGTGCTGTTCGATCTCCCTGCGCAACTGACGGTTGGTTTTAGACAGCTCGCCGGTACGCGCTTCCACCAGGGCCTCCAACTGGCGGCCGTATCGGGCCAACGCCTCCTGGGCCTTTTTCTGCTCCGTTACGATATGCGCGACCACATTGGCCACGCCGATACGCCCGTCGACATACCGGTGGTGGATATGAAAATAGCCCCATTCCAGGTTTCCGCTCTTCGTACGCAGCTGAAATTCGATACTGCTGGAGACGGCGCGCCCCATGGATATTTCCAGAAGTCTTTGGCCAAATATCCGGCGGCTTTCGGAGGTCAGCAGGTCGCCGGGGTCCATGGCGGCGAGTTCTTCGCGCGAGTAACCGGTTGCCTGACACATGGCTTCGTTCATGCTGATAAAACGGCGCTTGTTCAGGTCGATGCTGTAGACTGCCGTGGGGGAAGACTGCACGATTTGAGCATTGACGGCCTTCACTTCAGCCAAACGGCGGGATGCGGCATTGAGCCTCAAGCGCAATCCGAAAACCCGCATCAACGCAGTCAGCAGGCGAATGTCGGCCGTTTCCCATCGACGAGGCCCGCCGGCGTCTTGAAGCGCAAATACAATGGGCGGCGCGTGTTCTCTGTCGTAGACCATCAGCGTCAGCGCAAGGGTTTTCGAAGCCCGCAGAACGTTTCTCAATGCACTGTGGTGCGCCTGCCGGTCATCGCTCCAGCAGAAAAAGCGGATATTGTCCCCTCGGGCGGCAACGGCCGGAATGGCGAGGAGGGAACCGACATGCGCATCCAGAGCACCGGTCCGGCGATCGGGAGACGACCACCGGGCGGTGGGAGATATCTGCTCCGGGGATTCGCGGCAAAGATAGAGTGAAGCCGCATCACAGCCGTAACCGGTCCCGATGGCCTCCAGGCACCGCTGCAGGCAATCACCTGGCGGAAGCGGCGCATCGAGGTGCGTGCAAACGCCGGTCATGATTTGTTCCCGCCGAAGACGCCGATCACCGGTAACCGTGCACTCATCCAGGTACGGGATCGCAGCGGCCGCCAACTCGAGCAGATTCAGCTGCACTTCCCGGAAACCGTGCGCGCGCATGGAATACGCCTCGAGACACCCCACGGTCCGGCCATCGGCTTCTACGGCAGTCGCCAGATAGGAACGCCAGGCGTGGCGCTTCAGGTCTGGATCACTTTTCCAGAAGGCGGTGGCCGGCAGGTTGGTGCGGATGGATCCGCGCTTGCCCTCCAGAATAAATTCGTGATGACCGATTCGGCCTTCCAGTCGTCCCGACGTCCTGAAGCCGTCCGGCAGATTCACGCCCCATTGAACCTTCATCCGGGTTTTATCCCGGGTGAAAAGGCGATAGATGAGGGCATCGGCGCCGATGGCGCGGGCTGTGCATTCCATGAGCTTGAAGCGATACGATGCCTGCTCTTCACTTGGAACTACGATCGTCGCTGGCGCTTGCATGATTCCTTCGAAGAACGTCCTTCGGGTGAAGGCCGGGTACATCCCACCGGAGCTGCCGAGCGGATCAGAAGACGGATTTAAATGGATAATCGATAGGTGAGAATGCGATAAACCTGCTAATGGAACATACGGCTTCAATGCGCGCCACCTTAAACCGATAATCAAAATTCTTCAAGGCATCATATGCGAATCGTTAAATTAATCTGCTTGACAACAATCGCGCTCTTCTTTTTGGGGTTCGGCATCGAACTGCTGCGTTCGGCTTACGATCTCAAAAATCCATTCGAATTCCTTCTTTCTTTTTTCGCAGCCAACCTGGTGATTCTCATCAGCGCGGCCCTTTGCGTCGGGTTTGTCGTTCATTTATGGCGTGCGTGCCGGAAGACACGCCCGCCCAAAACGGATGGCGCGCAGCCAGATCGCCGAGGCGGTTCGGAATAATAAATAAAAAACCGCATAAAATGCTTATATGTTTGTTTTTGTATGAATATCGTTCTTGACTTGAAAATTTAATATGAATATACGTCGACAAACAAAGGCATTTCGACGATGATTGATGAAATAAGCCTTAAAATCTTGAAAATCCTGCAGGACAAAGCCCGCATTCCGAATGTCGAGGTGGCCCGCCAGGTGGGTCTCGTGCCTTCGGCGGTTCTGGAGCGTATCCGCAAGCTCGAAAAGCTGGGATTCATCGATGGCTATGAGGTCCGCCTGAATCCCCAGCGGTTTCATCGAACTCTGGTCGGATTCATTCACCTCAAGGTCAATCCCGCCGAGGCAGGGGCCGAACTGCCCGAGGCGCTTTCTTCCTGGGACGAGGTACAGGAAGTCCATTACATCGCTGGAGAAGACGGCTACCTGATCAAAGTCCGCGTATCCGCCCCCCAGGACCTCGATCACCTGATCAGGGAGCGCATCACCGGACTGAAGGGAGTGCAAGGCACCCGTTCATATATTGTCATGTCGACCTTCAAGGAAACCGCCCGCATTCCCATCGAGGGGCTGGATTGCGGGGAATCGCGGCCAAGCCGCCCAGCACACGAGGAGCATACATGATTCGAATCAACGCCCATTACCAGAAACTGCAGACCAATTATCTCTTTGCCGATATTGCCAAGCGGGTACGGGAGTTCCAGCAACAGCAGCCCGATCGCGAAGTGATCCGCCTGGGCATCGGCGATGTCACGCGCGCCCTCCCCGCAGCCTGCATCGAAGCCTTTCACCGGGCGGTGGATGAAATGTCCGTCGACGCTTCCTTTCGGGGATACGGCCCTGAGCAGGGATATGATTTCCTGCGCGCGGCGATCGCCCACCACGATTTCGAGGAGCGCGGCGCTCAAATCGCACCGGATGAAGTTTTCGTCAGCGATGGCGCCAAGTGCGATACGGGCAACCTTCAGGAGATTTTCGCCGGCGATATCCGAGTGGCGGTTCCCGACCCGGTCTACCCGGTGTATGTGGATACCAACGTCATGGCCGGCCGCACAGGTGTCTTTCAAGACGGCCGGTACCAGGGCCTGACGTATCTGGACTGCAACCGTGAAAACGGTTTCGTTCCCGAATTGCCCCGCGACGCGGTCGATCTGATTTATCTCTGCTTCCCCAACAATCCCACCGGTGCCACCATCACGCGGGAGCAGCTGCAGCAGTGGGTCGAATATGCGCATCGGCATAAAGCCC
The DNA here is from genome assembly GCA_023435265.1 of Pseudomonadota bacterium. Classification (GTDB taxonomy): domain Bacteria; phylum Desulfobacterota; class Desulfobacteria; order Desulfobacterales; family Desulfosarcinaceae; genus UBA2230. The sequence goes on along the minus strand of JAEYRZ010000072.1, from coordinate 10,927 downwards.
TCATTCTTTTCGACGCGGCTTACGAAGCCTTCATCCGCGATGACCGCCTGCCCCATTCAATCTATGAGGTGCCTGGGGCCAGAGAAGTAGCCGTTGAATTCCGCAGCTTTTCGAAAACAGCCGGCTTTACCGGCACGCGCTGCGCCTACACGGTGGTGCCCAAAAGCTGCCTGGCCTACACGGCCGACGGACAAGGCGTGCCGGTGCACGCGCTGTGGAACCGGCGCCATACCACCAAATTCAACAGCGTTTCCTACCCTGTCCAGCGCGCGGCCGAGGCCGCGTACAGCCCGTCGGGCCGGCAACAGACCCGGGAACTGATCGACTACTACCTGAATAATGCGGCCTACATCCGCCAGGCATTCCGTGCGCTGGGCTTCGAATGCGTGGGGGGCGACAATTCACCATACATCTGGATCGACGGCCGGCGCGATTCATGGGAATTCTTCGATCTTTTGCTCAGACAGGCGGGAGTGGTCTGTACGCCGGGGGCGGGATTCGGCAGGTGCGGACGCGGGTATATCCGGATCAGCGCCTTCAACAGTATCGAGAATGTGCAAAAAGCCATGCAGCGCATCGCCGACGTATTAAAATAGAGTATACCGGCGCGCCTGCCAAAAATGGACCGGGTGGGTGCCGATCCAACGCGAATGTGATGAAGGAGACCGACTGCAATGCCGATATCGCCCTCTTTGCGAGAACGCCTTTACCCTATCCTCAACGATGTCGCGGCCCAATTTGGAACACCATTCCATATTTATGATGAAGCGGGTCTCTACGCGACGGGCGAAGCGCTCAAGCAGGCTTTCACCCGAGTCAACGGTTTCCGCGAGTATTACGCTGTCAAGGCGCTGCCCAATCCGCGGATCCTGTCGATCATGCGCGCCATGGGTTTCGGTTTCGATTGCAGTTCGACTCCCGAACTGGTCCTGGCGCGTCAAATCGGCGCGCGCGGCGATGAAATCATGTTCACTTCAAACAATACGACGCGCGATGAGTTCGAGGCGGCTGCCGCAGACGGCGGATGCATTCTGAACCTGGACGATATCCGCCTGATCGAAAAAGTGCCCCGAATGCCTGAATTGATCTGTTTCCGCTACAATCCGGGAGCGCGGCGCACCGGAAACAGCATTATCGGCAATCCGGTCGAAGCCAAGTACGGCGTGGCCCACCACCAACTGCTCGACGCTTATCGCAGCGCAATGGCGCGCGGCGCGCGGCGGTTCGGACTGCACACGATGCTGGCCTCCAACGAACGCAATTCCATCTACATGGTTCAAACGGTGCGGATGCTGCTGGAAGTCATCGAGTGGATCGGCCAGGAACTCTCCATCCGCTTCGATTTCATCAACATGGGCGGCGGCCTGGGTATCCCGTATCGGCCCGAGGACGAAGCCTTCGATGTCGCCGCGTTGGGCCGCGAAACCGAGGTGATGCTGGATGCGTTCAGGACGCGCATGGGTTACGTTCCGAGCGTTTTCATGGAAAGCGGGCGCTACATGAGCGGGCCGCACGGCGTACTGGTCGTCCGGGCGATCAATCGCAAGGAAATCTACCGCACCTATATCGGCGTAGACGCCTGCATGTCGGCGCTGATGCGTCCGGCCATGTACGGCGCCTATCATCATATCGAAGTGCTGGGCAAAAAGACGGATACCGCCGCCGATGTGGATGTGGTCGGATCGTTATGCGAAAACAATGATAAGTTTGCAGTGCAGCGCCGCTTGCCGGCGATCGCGGACGGCGATCTGCTGATCATTCAGGATACGGGCGCCCACGGCCACTCAATGGGCTTCAATTACAACGGCAGATTGCGCCCGCAGGAATTACTCTTGCGGCGCGACGGCCAGGTCGAACTGATCCGGCGCGCCGAGAGCATGGAAGACTATTTCGCCACCCTGTCATTTACTCCGCAGGTGATCCGGCCGCTCCACCGATAGGTGCATCAAAATCCTTGCGCCGTGCGAATTGCAGCCTATGCAACACCCCTTGCAGGCTGCAAAAAATTTGAAAATCGATCCGAAATCCGGGTTGACGTTTGAAGAAAAAAAGATTAGTTTGCCCACAAATGGCCCTGCATACGGATGCATCCTTCGGGGGGCGATAAAAAGAAGGATCTTCTGCCGCAGAATCCAAACAATAAAGTATTCCTGATAAAAAACCGATATCATTGTTTGAAAGCCAAGACTGCAACAATACCCAGTCTCCTCTCCTAACTTTATTCGATACGCGTCGTGCCGGGTTATAGCGGCTGCTTTCCCTGCGGAAGAGCGATAGTGAAAATTGGATCTGGTGTTCAATGGAACTTGTGTTTATTGGCTTGAATGGAATTAAAAGGAGAGCACAAAATGGATGATTTTTTGCACAACCTGCGCAGCGGCAAGCTGAAACAGCCTGACCGCTCCAACCGTCATTTCAATGATCCGCAATACAAGGGTGCACAGCGGCGCAACCCAATGGACCGGCGCAAGAGGGATTTCGACAACAAAGAATCCAGCGAGCGCCTGAGCGCGATCAAAGATGTCCTGGAAACACTGGCCGAAGCCCAGAAAAATATGGCGGAAGCCTACGAGGCACGCACGCGGGCCGAGGAACGCAAAGCCAGGGCGATAGAAGTACTGGCGCGGAACATCTACCGCATGATGAATCCGCAGGCCAAAGATGCGGACGCACTGTTTGCACCCGCCGAAGCCGAAGGCGCCCGCCAGGCGGTATCTGTCAGCCAGCCCGTTACACCACAGGATTTCGATTCCAACGGCGATGAAATGGAAGCCTCCGCCGAGGCAGAGTATGAAACCGAAACCGCGAACGACGACGCCGGCGACCAGAACGGCCGCAAACTCTCCCGGGAAGACCGCCAAAATGTCTTTGAATTGGTAAGCCGCCTGCGTGAGGAAGGCAATGGATGGGAAAATATCGCCCGTCAGATTGCCGCCCAAGGTTATCCCACCATATCCGGAAAAGGCACCTGGCGCGGTGTAATGATCAAAAATTTGTACGAAAAAATGGGTGTCGAAGAATAGCCGGGGACTCAGCCTTATTCCTCGGAGCCGATGACCCGCTCGTCAATCGACTTGCGTTTGCCGTCGACCACCATGACAAGCACACTGCCCAGAATCAAAGCGCTTCCGACATAGCCTTGCCAGCTGAAGTATTCGCCCCACCAGAAGAAGGCCACTAAAGCGGCGATGACCGGTTCCAGGGTGGCCGCAATAGCCGCGCGGGTCGGCTCTAAATACTTCAGGCCGGTATAGTAGCAATAGTAGGCTCCGTAAGTCGACAGCACGGCCAGGGAAACAAGGCAAAGCCAAGCCACAGCCGTTTTCGGTCCGAAATGGACCCACGGCCAGAGCCCTGCCGCACCGATGGGCAGAATGTATATGAATAAATTGGGTGCAGAGTAGCGCCCCTGGAAATATTTACCCAGGATATAGTAAAGAGAGTAGGAAAAACCCGCCAGCAGACCGTAAACCAGCGCCAATGGAGTGGCCTGAAAGGAGCTGCCGCCGCTTGCCGCGATCGTTGCCACGCCCACCAGCGTCGCCAGCAGTGCGCAGAGTTTGAGTGCTCCCATGCGCTCCTTGAAAAAAGCCTTTGACATGGCAGCCACCCAGGCAGGCGCCGTGTACAGCAGCACGGCTGCCAGCGCCGCCCCGCCTTGCTGTACGGCCAACTGATAGGAGCTGTAGAAAAGGCTCACGCCGGTAAGGGCGAACAGGGTGATCATCGGCATGTCCCCGAGCGCCACGGTCAGCCGGCGGGTTGCCAGGGCATGCAGCACAAAACACCCCCAGGCAAGCACGGCACGCCAGAAAGCGACTTCCAGGGGTGCCAGCCCTTCGGCGAACGCGAGCCGCGCAACCGGTCCGAGCGTGCCCCACATCACGGCCGCTGCCAGAATCCAAAGGTAACCGCGCATATCGTCATCCCTGTTGATACCAGGTATAAGTGCGTTCCAGACCCTCTTCCAAGGACATTTTCGGTTCAAATCCGAGGTGTTGACGCGCCTTCTCGATGTCGGCCCGTGAGTGCATGATATCACCGGGACGCGGTTCGCGGTATTCGGCGGAGACCCGACAGCCACCGATTCGCGCGATGCTTTGCCACAATGCATCGATCGCAATCACCCGCCCCGTACCGATATTGAAGACCTCGCCAACGGCGGCCGCCCGGCTCGCGGCGAGCAAATTGGCCCTGACCACATCGCCCACGAAAACGAAATCGCGGGTTTGGCGGCCATCTCCATAGATCGCCGGCGCGCGATTCTGGCTGGCGCGGGTCATGAAAATGGAAATCACGCCTGAATACGGGGATGAGGGATCCTGGCGCGGGCCGAAAACGTTGAAATAGCGCAGACAGGCTGCCGGCAGGCCGTAAAGGCGATGATAGAGGCGTGCGTAGTATTCGTTGCTGAGCTTCTGCACGGCATAGGGGCTCAACGGACCGGGGGTCATGGTTTCGGTTTTCGGCAACCGCGGGTCATCGCCGTAAACCGCACTGGAACTGGCCAGCACAATGCGGGAGACGCCACTGCGCCGCGCGGCCTCGAGTACGTTGAGGGTGCCGATTTCGTTGACCTGCGCCGACTCGAGCGGGTCCTCGACGGTCTTGGTGACCGAAACAACTGCGGCCTGATGAAAAACCGCTTCGCAACCCTCAGATGCCCGAACGACGGATTCCAGGTCGCGGATGTCGCCTTGTATGAAATTGATTCGGGACGCCGCGGCTTCCAGGTTGCGCAGGTGTCCGCCGGACAGATTATCCAGAACTGTCACCCGGCACCCCTGCCGGACGAGTTCATCCACCAGGTGGGAGCCGATAAACCCGGCCCCGCCGGTCACAAGGGCTTTTGAAAAGGGCAACTGCATGTCCATCCCTTTCGTTGTCTTGCATTGCGATCGCAGGCCGGTCCAACATAAGCCTTCACGGTGAATTGGCGAGGCTTGCCTTCCCATACCGGGCGCAGTATGCTGAGTCAGATCCCGCTCAGGCAGGTTATCCGATGAATGCGAAGCGCGTCAACTGCAGGCAATGCAGCCATTATTACATCACCTGGGAAGCCCAAAGGCCGCATGGCTGCCGCATGCTGCGTTTCAAGAGCGCCGGCCTGCCGAGCGCAGTGGTCAGGCAGAGCTCAGGCATGCCCTGCCTGCACTTTGAACCTAAATCCGCCGAGGGCCTGCGATCACCCAAAGCACCGAAAATGCCGCGTTCATAGTGCGGCAATCTTCAACCATAGAATAAATGTGGCGGCCGAGGCCAGTGTACTGGCCGATATAGTGGCGACTGCCAGGTCGTGATCGCCGCCCATTTCGCGGGCCATGACGTAGGAAGTCGTGGCGGTGGGCGATGCCAGCAGGATCAAGCCGGGCAAAAAGGCATCGCTGCCAATACCGCTAAAGTGATAAAAGAGCAAACCCATTCCAGGCAGCAGCATGAGCTTGAAGGTCCCGGCCCAGAAGACCAGGCGTACCCGCGCGCGGATGCGATCCAGGGAGAGAGAAGCGCCGATGATCAGCAGAGCCGTGGGCAGCGCCATTCCGCTGATAATCTTGAGGGTCCGTTCGATGATCAACGGTACCGGAAGGTTGGTGAACGAAACGGACATCCCGGCCATGACCGCCAGGATGGTCGGGTTTCCCACCACTTTTGTCCAGAACACCCTCCGCAGCCCTTGATGCTGCGGCGAAAAGGCCTGCAGGGCCACCACCGAAAGAAAGTTCTGCAGGATCATCACGAAACCGGCCACCACGCTGGCATGGATCAGACCGATATCGCCCAGGTAATAAAAAGCGACGGCCAGACCGATATATCCCAAGTTGCCGTGGCCTGCGCTCTGGATGAAACTGCCGGCCCGGCTGTTTTCAATGCCTTGCAGACGGCAGAACAACCAGGCCCCGGCGTAGCAGGCCGCCGCCGCCGCCACCGTCAGGGCGACCATGCGCACATCGAATTCCCTCAGCTCGGCTTTGGATGTGGACTGAAAAATCATCGCCGGAATGGCGACATAGTAAACGAGGCGATTGGCCGGTCCCAGAAAGCTGAACGGGATAAAACCCAGGCGCTGTACGCCCCATCCGAGAATCACCACCAGGAAAATAGGAACGATCGTCGCTACGATGGACATCGGCAATATCATTCGAAGTGTTTAGCGCCGGACGGGTAATGGCATAAAAAGCCGAAGATGACAACCGTGCCGGCAATGCCCGGCTGCAATTATTGACATTCCGGAGCGGGCTCTTTAGTCTTGATTCCAAGAGATCGGACGAACGACAGGGAGCGGCATGGAGATCGAACTCAGGCTTTTCGCCACATTGGCGGCCAGGATGCCGGCAGGCGCCGAGCGCTACCCGATCCCGAACGGCATGACGATCCGGCAGCTTCTCGAGCAGCTGCAATTGCCTCCGGACGAAGCCAAGCTGATATTCGTCAACGGCGTGCGTACCGGGCTTGAAACGGTTTTGCACGGAGGCGAACGGGTGGGAATTTTTCCTCCGGTAGGAGGGGGTTGAGGATGTACGCGCGAATCGTTCAGGCCATTCGGGATCAGTCCGACTCCAGGCAAATGCCCGATGGGACTTCGGTGCAGACGCTGTCGGTGGCGCAGGTCGAACAGTTGGCCTCACAGAACGGGGTGGCGGCCAAGAGCATCGAGGTCCTGGCCCTGGAGCATGATGTCATCCCCCTGCGCTATCTGCGCAACCTGCAATCCTATTCCCCGGACGACCAGGTCCGGCTGCTCAAGTCGCACATGGCCGTCGTGGGGCTGGGCGGCCTGGGGGGTACAGTGCTCGAAATTCTGGCGCGGGCCGGAGTCGGCGCCCTGGATCTGATCGACGGCGACATCTTTGAAGATCACAATCTCAACCGCCAGCTGCTCAGCACCGAGGAGGGGCTGGGGTACTCCAAGGCAAAAGCCGCCCGCGAGCGCGTGCGCGCCATCAATGGCTCTGTGGAGGTGACCATTTTCGATCTCGCGCTCACTCCGGAAAATGCATCCCGCATGATCGGTGCATCCCAGGTGGTCATCGACTGCCTGGACGACATCGCCACGCGCTTCAACCTGGAGACTGCGGCCAAGCAGGCCCGCCTGCCGATGGTGTCGGCGGCCGTGGCCGGCCTGACCGGGCACGTCACCACCATATTCCCGGATGATGAAGGTTTGTCGCTGATTTACGGGGCCCGCGAAAGACTGCAGCGGACCCGGGGCGTCGAAGCAACGCTGGGGTGCCTGCCCCAGGCGGTCTACGCGATCGCCGCTCTGGAAAGCGCAGCGGCCCTGGCACTGGTTCTCGGCAAAACCGAGGCCCTGCTGCGCAACCGCATGCTCTATGTCGACTTGGACGAAAACCGCTTCGAATTGCTGCAGCTGGTCTAAGTGGATACCCAGGACTGCCGCAGGCCCCCTGTGATTCCCGGATTGAACCGAACGCCGATGTTCTGGGGGGTGGCCGCGCTGATGCTGCTGGGCTTGCCGGCCACCGGAATCCTGCTGGCCGGACGACCGCTGCAACGCTATCTCGAATTCCCGCCCGTAACGCGCTATATCCACCCAGCGCCTTTTTCAGGATGGATCTTCGCCCTTTTCACGCTGATCGACCTGTCGCTGGTTGTCGGGCTGGGCGTTCTGCTTGCGCGTGCGCACAGCCGCAAACCGCTGCCTTCTCCCCAGGCGCATGGGTTTCCATTCTGGGGGTGGGCCGGGGTGATGTTGATGCTCTTCGGCTGGTATGTCGCCTGGACCCGCCTTGAATGGCTGCGTCCCATTCAAGCGCAAACCTATTGTCTGCCCTGGAGCGGGTACATCCTGGCCGTGAATGCCTGGTGCATCCGCCGCAGCGGCCGATCCCTGTTGACCGATCATCCGCGCCGTTTTGCCGTCCTCTTTGCGGCAAGCGCGCTTTTCTGGTGGTTCTTCGAATACCTGAACCGCTTCATGCAGAACTGGCATTACGTCGGCGTGTCGGATTTCAGCGCCGGTTCATATTTCCTGCTGGCGTCGCTGGCGTTTGCCACCGTGCTGCCGGCGGTGCTGAGTACGTACCGCCTTCTGCTGACCTTCGCCGTTCTCAATCCGGGTTTGAAGAGGCTTACCGTGTCGAAAGCCTTGGACTCGGGCATTGCCGCCTGCATCATGCTGCTCCTGGCTGCGGCGGCGTTGACGCTGCTGGGGATTTTCCCCGATCCGCTGTTCTCCACGGTCTGGTTTGCGCCGCTTCTGATCCTTACGGGATTGCAGCGGCTGAGCGGGCGTTGCACCCTGTTCACCCCCCTGCGCCGCGGCGACTGGCGCCCGATCGTCGCTGCGGCAGCGGCCGCCCTGATCTGCGGCTTTTTCTGGGAGCTCTGGAATATACACAGTCTGGCGCGCTGGGAATATGCCGTCCCTTATGTGGATCGATTCCGCTTGTTCGCCATGCCGATTCTGGGCTACGGCGGCTATCTGCCGTTTGGGCTCGAGTGCCTGGCGGTTGGTCAGATGGTCTCGGGGGACCGACTTCTGCTGATTCAGCCGACAGACCGATGAATGATTGCCAGGTTGAAGATCAGAGCGCCCGCCCGATTTCCTCTCCCTCGGCGATGGCATACATCAAATGACGCGGCTGCTTTGCATCCCCGACGAAATGCAGCGGCAGGTCCAGTTTTTTAAGCAGGTTGGCCGCTTCGCGCAGCGGCGCGAATGTGTCCGCCAGGACGATGGTATCGAATCCTTCGAGACTCCGGGTTTTGTCGCCGGCTTGAAAACGCACGCCGTTCGACAAAACCTGTTCCAGGTGGATTTCCTTATATAATTTAACAGCGCCGCGCTTGAGCCGTTCGCGCAGATAGTACCGGTCGTTGCTCGACATTTCTTCGGCGAAATGGCTTTTTCGATGCAGAACCGTGACGCTTTTGCCCTGGTCCGCCAGATGATCGGCCAGAACCAGTCCGGCCTGATTGCCGCCCAAAACGATCACCCTGGATCCGGTTTCAGCCTGGCCGTCGAGCACTTCGGTGATCGTGCAAAGCTGCAGATCCGTTTTGTAGAGCCCCTTGATCAAGGGTGTCTCCGGAAGGCTGCCGGTGGCCAGAACGACCTCGTGCGGTGCGAACGCCTGCACCAGCGCCTCATCCAGTGGCGTGGCGCAGCGGATGGGCACCTCCAGGCGCTCGAGTTCATTTGTGAAATAAGCGATGACGTCGTTCAGTTCGCTGCGACCGGGGGGCAGCGCAGCGAGCCGCAACGCTCCACCGGGCCGTTCCTGCCCGTCGCAGACGCAAACGCGGTGACCGCGAAGGGCAGCCATGCGCGCCGCTGCCAGACCGGCCGGACCAGCGCCGACCACGAGGATTTTCTTGGGACGGACGGCAGGTTCCTCATCGTCGCCCAGCTGGTACTCCCGTCCCACGTCCGGATTGACCACGCAACCACCCGGTTCGAGTTGCAGGACGGTGTGAATGCACCCCAGGCAGCAGCCGATACAGGGCCGGATCCGGCCAACTGCATCGGCCTGCGCCTTGGCCGGCCACTGCGGGTCGGCCAGCAGCGAACGCCCCAGGGCGACCAGATCGGCTTTTCCCTCCTGGATGATTCGGTCGGCCATCCAGGGGTGTTTGATGCGGCCGACGGCGATCACCGGAATCGATACGTTCTGCTTGACCGCTTCGGCCAGGTGAATGAAACAGCCCTGCTCGACATACATGGAGGGGATGGTCAGTTGACGGCTCCCGTAGACGCCCGCCGAGACATGCAGATAGGCCACACCCCGCTGCTCGAGCAGCGGCGCGAGGTGCAACGCGTCGGCAAGCGTCCACCCGTTATCCACATAATCCTCGCCGTTGATGCGCACCCCCACGGGAAAATCGGGGCCGCATTTCGCGCGGATGTCATCCAGGAGCTCCATAAGAAAACGGGTTCGGTTTTCGAAACTTCCGCCATATCGATCCTGACGCTGATTGGCGTTGGGCGACATGAACTGGTTGATCAAGTAGCCGTGGGCGGCGTGAATTTCGATGAAATCGAGGCCTGCCTGTTGGCAGCGCCGGGCGGCGTCGCCGAAGGCCGCGGCCAGCATGGCGATCTCCTCGACCGTCAGCGCACGCGGAACGCCCTTGACCACGGCCGGTGCGGGAATGGCCGAAGGGGCGAGCTTGTGGTCGTGATAGGACTGGCGGCCGCCGTGCATCAACTGCATTCCGAGACGACTGTTATGGGGTCGGATCGCCTCGGCCATGCGCCGGAGTCCGGGAATGCAGGCATCGTCCCAGAGTGCCGGCAGGTGCGGCAGTTCGGCCCCGGTGGGATGAATGCCGCCGCCGCCCACCAGCATCATGCCCACACCGCCCCGTGCGCGCGCCGCCATGTAGCCGATCAACTGGTCCGTGACGCATCCTTTTTGATCGACGCCGAAATTGATGCTCATCGCCGACATGAGCAGGCGGTTCTTGACCACCATATTGGCAATCCGAACAGGCTGGAAAAGGAACCCGAATGCGGTCATGCTGCCTCCTGGAAGCTTCGTCGTTGAAAAAACCGGTAACCGCAGTGGTGTAAAACTGGAGGCACGAAAATGCAACCACCAAAAAGTGAGCCTCCGCTTCCCTCTTCAGGGGCGATCCCGAATCTTGTCAAACGGCACAAAGCGTGGCATGGTTTCGGGCGGATGACAGCGGATGAGACTGCGTCCTCCGAGCTACATGAACGCTGTTCTGAAACTGAAGAAGGAATCGACCATGCACAAACTCCTCCTGAACCAGCCAGGCGCTCAAATGCTGCTGCTGGGCAACGAAGCCATTGCCCGGGGCGCCCTGGAAGCCGGCGTTGCATTTGCCACGACCTATCCCGGCACCCCCTCATCGGAGATTTCGCTCAATCTTTTCCAGATCTCGCAAGAGAGCGATCTTTATTTCGAATACAGCACGAATGAGAAGGTCGCGCTGGAAGTGG
>JAEYRZ010000065.1 GCA_023435265.1 Pseudomonadota bacterium | reverse complement strand
CATTGCACCCCTCCGCCGCCCGCCGCGGCAAAAACCCGATCCACACGTCTTTTCTCAAGCCAACCCGACGGACGGTACCCAGCGGGTCGCCTGGCATGCTTTCTGCTCTGAATGCGTTTGCGTCAAGCGCGTCGCGGGCATGGGCATCACCCCGGAGTGGCCGGATGGTGCCGATGCTTCCGGATGACGGTATCGCGGCGCCGGTGAACGGCGAAAGGAGGCGCCCATGCAAAAGAAGTTATTAATCGCCATCGATGAGTCCAACCACGCCAGGCACGCCCTCAATTATGCGGCCGGTCTGCTGTCGCGGATGAGCGGGTTCAAGTGCACGCTGATGAACATTCAGCCGATTATCTCGCAGTATCTGCTGGATGAAGCGCGCACCAATCCGCGTGTGAACGACACGATCAAAAGGGTCATCGAAGAGAATACGGTGCACTCGCGGCGGATCCTCGAAAATGGAAAAGAGATCCTGGTCCGCGGCGGCGTGGCCCCGGAGGCGATCGAGCTGGTCAGCCAGACCCGGGTTCTCGGGCTGGCCAAGGATGTCATCGAGCATGCCCGCAAAAATCTGTGCGATGCCGTGGTGGTGGGACGTCGGGGGCTGTCGCGCCTGCAGCAGATCTTCATGGGCAGCATGAGCGCCAAGGTGGTCGAACACTGCACCGAGGTGCCGGTGTGGGTCGTCGACGCGGTCCACAGGGCCGAGCGTCTGCTGGTGGCGGTGGACAACTCCGCGGCGGCGTTCGCCATAGTCGATTACCTGTGCCGCATCTGCGGCGGAATGGCCGACCTGCATCTGATCTTCTACCATGTCCCGCATGCCATCGAGGACCAGGAGCTCAATCCGGTCTCTTCCCTTTCTCCGGAGATCGACAGGCTTATTGCGCAGGGCGAGAAGCAGCTCATGGATATCTTCTGGCCCGAAGCCACGCGCCGACTGCACGCCGCGGGCTTCGAAAACAGCCAGATCGAGCTGCTGCGGCCCGTGAAAACCGCCAAGATCGGCAAAATGATCCTCGAAGCCGCCGGGAGCCTTGGCTGCGAAACGATCGTCATGGGCCGGCGGGGCAGTCATCAGGCATATTACTTCGGCAGTGTATCGCGCTATGTCACCGAACGATCCACGGATCGCGCGGTCTGGCTGGTGGCGTAAGCGGAATTGAAGGCGGGCCGGATCGGACGGCTCGCCGTATGGTTGCCAATGATCTCACAGGATTCGATATTCAAGGCGATGGTGCATTCGGCAAGCTATCCGCACCCGGTCAAGTCCATCCAGGTGCGGGAAACCCATATCTCCAAGGTGTTTCTGACCGGCACGCGCGCCTACAAAATCAAAAAAGCCGTCAAACTGGATTTTATCGATTTCACGCGGCCCGCGGACCGTTACCATTTCTGCGAGCAGGAGCTGCACCTCAACCGCCGGCTGACCGACGGGGTCTACCTGGAGGTGGTGCCGATCACGTTTGACGGCTCCAGGATCGGCGTGAAGCGCGGCGGCCAGGTGGTTGAATATGCGGTTTGCATGCGCCAGTTGTCCGCCGACGACTCGATGCTGCGCCGTCTTAGGGCCGGCAAACTCAACAAGAACGAAGTGCTGCGCATCGCCGAAGTGCTCTACGACTTCTACCGCACGGCATCGCGCGATCCCTCGGTGGCCAGGTGGGGCGAGTTCGAATGGATCGCCCGGAACTGCACCGAGAATTTCGAGACGCTCGAACGCTTCGCCGGCGAATTGATCGACCGGGAGCAGCTGCACGCCGTCGAGGCGGCCGTGGCCGCGACGCTCGAACGCAGCCGCGCGCTTTTTATGCGCCGCAAGGAGGGCGGCTTCGTGCGTGACGGCCACGGCGACCTGCGCTGCGGACATATCTACATCGAAAATAAGATTCAGATCATCGACTGCGTCGAATTCGACGCGCGCTACCGCTGCGCCGACGTGGCGTCCGATATGGCCTTTCTGGCCATGGATCTCGACTTCGAGGGCTTTCCGGGCACCGCGCGCCAGTTGATCGAAACCTATGCCCAACTGGCCCGGGACCCCGGGCTGCTGCTGCTGATCGACTTCTACAAATGCTACCGCGCCATGGTGCGCGCCAAGGTCAACTGCCTGCGCCTGCAGGACGACTGCCTTCCCCTGGGCGAGCGCAACGCCTTGCTGCGCCACACGCAGCGATTCATGGAACTGGCGTTCATGTATGCGACGAGCTTCTCGCAGCCCACCCTGTGGGTGGTGTGCGGTCTTCCGGCGGCGGGCAAGAGCACGCTGGCCGAGCGCCTGAATGAACTTCTGGGGTGCAGTGTGGTCGCCTCCGATCCCACCCGCAAGGCGATTTTCGGGATGGATGCGGCGCACGACGCCGAGGCGCCTTTCGGCAGCGGCATCTACACGCCGGCCGCCGCCGCCCGCACCTACGCCAGGCTTCTGATGAAGGCCCAGGAGAAGCTGGCCTCCGGCTCGGATGTCATTCTGGACGCCACGTTCAGCCGCGAGGAGCAGCGCAACCAGGCCGTCCACCTGGCCAGCGACCAGGGCGCCAACCTGATTTTCGTCGAATGCCGGGCCGCCGACCGCCTGATCGAACATCGGCTGGCCGGCCGCGGCGTGTCCCCCGGCGTGTCGGATGCGCGCCTGCACCATCTTTCCGAAATGCGGGCCCGTTATGCGCCGTTCGAAACTTCGGCCGGGACCCACTTCAGCGTGGACACCGCGCAGCCGCTGGAACCGCAGCTGCTCTCCCTGCTGGCGCACCAATGCGCCCTGCGGGCCGAGCAGGCCCAGAAAAAACTGATCCGCAGCGTATGAAGGCGCCGCTCGTTCAGGCCGGCGGCTGTCGCTCCAGCAGGCGGATCTTCTCCCACCGGCCGCCGGCATAGCGCGCGGCGCAGATCGTGCAGAGCACGGCAATGAACAGGAGCAGGCACAACCAGGCCCCTACAATGCCGATGTGCAGCCGTTCGACCAGGATATAGACCGGCAGCACGAATACCAGGACGACGGCCGAACCGAGGCTCCACATCACGAAATGGGTATCTCCCGCACCGCGCAGCGCTCCCGTGAAAATCATGTACAGTGCATCCATGAACACGTAGACCGAAACGATGCGCAGCAGGACCGTACTTATGGCGATGACGGCGGCGAAGTCGGTGAGGGCGTGCGCTTCGGGCACATAGAGGGCGATCAGTCGCTGGGGCCACCCGATGTACAGAATATCCACCGCAAGCGTATAGAGCAGCATCAGGTGGACGGCGCTCCACACAGCGGCGCGCGCCTGATCCGGAGCACCGCGGCCGATTGCCTGGCCGACCAGCGTGCTCACGCCCAGGGAGAATCCGAAGACCGGCATGAACGCCAGCGCATTGATGTTGATGACGATGTTGGTGGCCGCCAGTTCGGCCGTGCCGATGCGTCCGACGATGAAGATAAAGAAGAGGAAGCCGAGAATGTCTACCGTGCCCTGCAGTCCGGCCGGGACACCGAAGCGGAGCAGGCGGCGGAGCAGCGCCGCATCGGGCCGAAGGTTCTGAAGCAGATGAAAGGCGCGCGCATTGGCCGGCGTGAAGATCAGGACGGCGTACAAGATCAGCATCACGCCCCAGCTGGCCACCGTGGCGCAGGCCGCCCCGGCGATGCCCAACTCGGGAAAGCCCCAGGCGCCGTAGATCAAGGCGTAATCCAGCGGCACGTTGAACAGCAAGCCGGCCGCGTTGACCGCCAGAACCGGCCCGGTGCTGCCTCGGCCGGTGAAAAAAGCCGAGAGCCCGATTCCGAGGATATGCAGGCCGGCGCCGAGGCACAGGATGCGGAAATAGATGATCTCCAGGCGCTGCACCGTCGGCGCATGCCCGCCCCAGGCGAAAATCGGTTCGGCCAGGCCGGCCAGCGCAACGGTCATGAGGCCGGACAGGAGCGCGAAATAGATTGCCTGCCAGAGTACGCCGCCGATGCGCTGCGGCGTGCCCGCGCCGATGTACTGGGCGATGAACACCCCCGCGAATCCCGAGATCCCGGAGAGCAGCACGATCGGGACCAGCGCCGCGATGCCGGCCGGTGTGGCCGCCGAGATGGCGTTCAGGCTGTAGTTGGAGAGAAAAGCGCGGTCCGTGAACTCCATGAGCGTGACCACCGCGTGGCTCAGCATCAACGGCAGCCCGACGCGCAGCACCTCGCGGTAGCGGCTGCGGCCGCGCCATGCGGCGAATTTGGAATGGGCGAAGGTCAATTGCATCGAATGGTGGTCCTGAAGATCGGTCATCGAAAGGCGGATCGGTCTGCCTGAAGCACCTCAGCGCCAGGATCCCCAGGGCGCAGCCGTTCGCCTGGCTGCATTGCGCGGAGAACGAATCACGATCCGTTTTCAGTTTGCGGACCGCGCACCGGCCAGAGGTGAAAACCGCCCCCGGCCTTATACCCGACCCCCAGCTGGCCGTCCAGCAGGTAGAGCGCCCAGGCATAAGCCCGATCGTAGCGGCTGATCGTTCCGGACCAGTAGAAGTCCTGCACGGCCTCGAAAGGATGACCTGCGGGCAGGGCCGGGCTGTGGCGCTGCAGATCGCACAGGCTTTCGAGCTCGCGGATGTGCGGAAGGCGCCAGTCGGCATATCCGTAGAGGGCGCGGCGGTTGGCCGCCGCAACCCGTTCGTTTGCTTCCTCCCAGGCCACCGGGCCGGGAACAAGATCTGCGGCGCGGGTCCAGAACAATCCGGTCAAGCGATCCGCCACCACGCCGTCCTGGACTTCGAACCGCGGCAGCGGCCGGGGGCGGCCGACCGGCAGCG